>NZ_JARAVO010000155.1:0-22549 GCF_033792805.1 Streptomyces sp. PA03-1a | reverse complement strand
TTTGGGCTTGGAGATTTTTTTAAGAGACAGCCCCCTCGGGAGGCCCCCGCCTCCCGTGCATGAACTCCCGGTTATTTCGGAGTCACTTGAACAACCCGCCCTGCCGGAAGCGGACTTACCGGTTCCGCCGGACTGTCGAGGTGTGCCGGACCCGTCGAAACCTCAGGGCTCCCCGCACCCAAGGCCCCTTCTCGGGCTCCAAGAACCGATCACCCCCACGTCTGGCGCCGGGTATGCGACTGCCGGCTATCCGTTGCGCCGAACCTGTAGATCATTAATGGTCGCCTCGTGCCCGAACGGCTGAAGCAAGGTCAATCTAGACCATCGGCGCCGGTATGAAGAGTGAATGTGTGTAATTTGTGCTCAAGCTTTGAGGCCGGATCCATCGAGCGATGACCGCCTATGGATGCCTTCGCGCCATCGTGCGCGCAGGCGGCAACTCCCCGCTGTGGTGCGCTACTTGATCTTGCCGAAGTGTGACGGTGTGTCCAATGCCGGGTGCGACCGCCTCAAGGCGCCGGTGCGCGCCGCGGCGCCGGCCCGGGCGCTGATGGAGGAAGTGTGGCCGAGAACAACCGGTGCTTGAAGTGCGGGGCGAGCATGATCGGAATTCGTGACGCCCATGGGGCGCCCATCGACTCGCAAATCCTGGCCGGAAAGCCCGAAAACATGGCCTGATCTTTGGGTTTACTTCGCAGGGATCCATCGCGCGTCTTCCCGGCGGCACACCACGTGGCGAGCGGAGCGGCCCCGGAGCGGGCGGAACGGGCGGATCGAACAGCAACCCGCCGATGTGCGGCCGCAGTTGCGGGCCCCGTCGCGGGGCTGCCCTGAGCTGCGGCGCGAGCCGCCGGCTCCGCGGGCGGCGCTGCCGGCCGAGGGGTGGCTCGAAGCTCTGAACGGTGCTTCACTTGTTGCCATGGCCTACCGGAAGACCCCCGCGGTGCAGGACCGCCTGACCGCCGCCAGGGAGCACCTGGTGGCGCGGGCCACGGCCGTCGTCGCCGACGTGGGCTGGGCGAACGCCTCCGTCACCGCGGTGGCGGCCGCGGCCGGCATGTCGGTGGGCACGGTGTACCAGCACTTCGCGTCCAAGGGCGCGCTCGCGGTCGAGGTCTTCCGCCGGGCCTCGGGCCGCGAGGTCGAGGTGCTCGGCGGGGTGCTCCGCGACGGCGCCGGCGACCCGGTGCAGCGGCTGACCCTGGGGGTCACCGTCTTCGCCCGCCGCGCCATGGAGAACCGGGGACTGGCCCACGCCCTGCTCGCGGCCCCCGCGGAACCGGCCGTGGGCGCGGAGCGGCTGGACTTCCGGCGCCGCTACCGCGCCGTCTTCGCCGAGGTGATCCGCGAGGGGATGGCCGCCGGGCTCCTCCCCGCCCAGGACCCCGAGGTCACCGCGGCGGCGCTGACCGGGGCCATCGGCGAGGTCCTGGTGGACCCGCTGTCGGCCCCCGCCGAGGGCGCCGCCGCCGACCACCTCGTCACCGAACTGGTGGCGATGTCCCTGCGCTGCGCGGGCGCCGCGCCCGCCGTCTGACTCCCCACGACCACGAAGGGCCGACTGCCATGACCGCGATCGCAGATGCCGCGCCGCGCAGCAACCCCACCGCGCGCACGCACGAGGTGACCAACCAGGCCCCGCCGCTGGTCGGCCACGACGTCGCCGACGACGTCGTGCTGCTGGAGGGCGTGCGCCGCGAGGGAGCCGGGTGGCACCTCGACGACCTGCACCGGCTGGGCCGGCTCGCCGGATCGGAGCAGGTGCAGCGCTGGGCCGAGGAGGCCAACCGGTACGAGCCGGTGCTGCGCACCCACGACCGGTACGGCAACCGTGTCGACGAGGTGGACTTCCACCCCTCCTACCACGCGCTCATGGAGGTCGCCCTCGCCGAGGGCCTGGCCGGCGCGCCCTGGGCCGACGACCGGCCCGGCGCGCACGTGGCCCGCGCGGCCGGCTTCATGGTGTGGAGCACCGCCGAGGCCGGCCACGGCTGCCCGGTGTCCATGACCTACGCCGTCGTCCCCGCGCTGCGTGCCGCGCCGGCCCTGGCGGCGGCGTACGAGCCGCTGCTCACCAGCCGCGTCTACGACCCCGGACTGCGCGCCCCCGCCGGCAAGCGCGGGCTCCTGGCGGGCATGGGGATGACCGAGAAGCAGGGCGGCACCGACGTGCGGGCCAACACCACCACCGCCGTCGAGCAGCCGGACGGCACCTGGCGGCTGCGCGGGCACAAGTGGTTCACCAGCGCGCCCATGAACGACCTGTTCCTCGTGCTGGCCCAGGCCCCCGCGGGCCTGTCCTGCTTCCTGGTGCCCAGGGTGCTGCCGGACGGCAGCCGCAACACCTTCCGCATCCAGCGGCTGAAGGACAAGCTCGGCAACCGCAGCAACGCCAGCAGCGAGCCCGAGTTCGACGACACCGTGGCCTGGCTGGTCGGTCCCGAGGGCCAGGGCGTACGGACCATCATCGAGATGGTCACCATGACGCGGCTGGACTGCATCCTCGGCTCCGCCTCCGGCACCCGTGCCGCGCTCGCCCAGGCCGCCCACCACGTCCGCCACCGCTCGGTGTTCGGAGCCCGGCTGGTCGACCAGCCCCTGATGCGCAACGTCATCGCCGACCTGGGCCTGGAGTCCGAGGCCGCCACCACCCTCGCGCTGCGCGTCGCCGGAGCGGTCGACCGGGCCCGCCGTGGGGACGCGCAGGAGCGGGCCTTCCTGCGGCTGGCCACCGCGGTCGGCAAGTACTGGGTGTGCAAGCGGCAGCCCGCGGCGGTCGCGGAGGCCCTGGAGTGCCTGGGCGGCAACGGCTACGACGAGGCGTCCGGCATGCCCCGGCTCTACCGCGAGGCCCCGCTGAACGGCATCTGGGAGGGCTCGGGCAACGTCAACGCCCTCGACGTGCTGCGGGCCCTGACCCGTGAGCCGGACTCCCTCGAGGCCTTCCGCGCCGAGGTCGAGGCCGCCTCGGGCGGCGACGCCCGTCTCGACGAGGCGTGGCGCCAGGTGCGCGGCGAGCTGGTGCCCACCGAGGACGCGCCGCTGCGGGCCCGCCGTCTGGTCGAGCGCCTGGCGCTGGTGCTGCAGGGTTCGCTGCTCGTCCGGTACGCGCCGGCACCGGTCGCGGACGCCTTCTGCGCCTCCCGCCTGGCCGGCGACCGGGGCCTGGCCTTCGGCACCCTCCCGGCCGGGACGGACCTGGCCGCGGTCATCGAGCGCGTGCCCGGCGCCACGGGCTGAACGGGCCGGGGTCCGCGGCCGCCTGCCGCGGTCGCGGACCCGCGCGGTCACGCCGTGCCGCTGATGCTCTCGGCCTCGATCACGAAGATCACGCGCACCTGGTCACGGCCGCCGTACCAGGGGTAGGGGCCGCCGGTGTACCGGTGCGAGAGCTTCTCGATGTGGTCGGCCGCGCCCTCCGTGGTCACCTCGCGCACGCGCCCGCGGACCTGGAAGTAGCGGGACGGGTCGTCCGGATCGGAGACGGCGACGGCCACCCGCGGGTCCCGCGCGATGTTCCGCGTCTTCACATGGCTCTGGACGCTGTTGACGAGCACGTGCTCGCCGTCCGTGTCGACCCACGTCTGGGTCAGCTGCGGCGAGCCGTCCGGCATGGTGGTCGCCAGGAAGCACAGGCTCGGGCGGTGCAGGAGGTCGAGCAGGTCGGCGGGTGGTTTCACGGTGATCCCTCGGTCGGCTGGGCGCAGCCTACGCTCCCCGCCTGGCGGCCCGGCGACCGGTGCTCGGCGCGAGAAATCACGCCCCCGGGGTCACGATGGGTGGGAAGGGCGCCACGCGCCGCAACCCCTCACACACCGGACGGCCATGAACTCCATGCGGGTGGCCCAGGTCGCAGAACCGGGCGGACCATTCGAAATCGTCGAGCGCGCGCTGCCGGAGCCCGGCCCCGGCCACGTCCGGATCGCCGTCGAGGCGTCGGGCGTCTGCCACAGTGACGCCGGCTTCGTGCACAACGCCTTCCCCCACATCACCTTCCCCCTGGTCGCCGGCCACGAGGTCGCCGGGCGCATCGACGCCCTCGGTGAGGGCGTGCGGCACTGGACGGTCGGCGACCGCGTGGAGGTCGGCTGGTTCGGCGGGCACTGCGGGCACTGCCCGCCCTGCCGCGAGGGCGACTTCATCGACTGCCGGAACCTGCAGGTGCCCGGCTGGGCGTACGAGGGCGGCTACGCCACGCACATGGTCGCGCCGGTCAACGCGCTGGCCCGGATCCCCGACGGGCTGACCGCGGTCGACGCCGCCCCCCTCGGCTGCGCCGGCGTCACCACCTACAACGCCTTCAAGAAGAGCTCCGCCCGGCCCGGCGACCTCGTCGCGGTGATCGGCATCGGCGGCCTCGGCCACCTCGCGGTGCAGTACGCCGCCAGGTTCGGCTTCGAGACGGTCGCCGTGGCGCGAGGCGAGGGCAAGCGGGCCCTGGCCATGGAACTGGGGGCCCACCACTACATCGACAGTTCCGCCGGCGACCCGGCCAAGGAACTCCAGGCCCTCGGCGGGGCCACCGCGGTGCTCGCCACGGCCTCCAACTCCCAGGCCATGGCGGCCGGTGTCGAGGGTCTCCAGCCGCGCGGCGAGCTGATCGTCATCGGGATCGACTCCGAGCCGCTGCCGATCACCCCGGCCCAGCTGATCCTGTCGTCCCGTTCGGTCGTCGGCCACCCGTCCGGCACCTCGCGCGACGTCGAGCACACGATGAACTTCAGCGCGCTCGCCGGGATCCGCCCGATGACCGAGACGGTGCCGCTGGAGGAGGTCAACGAGGCGTTCGCCCGCATGATGTCCGGCGCCGCGCGCTTCCGCATGGTCCTCGTCCCCTGAGCCGCCCGGGCGCCGCCGGCCGGCCGGCGGCAGGGGGTAATCCGGTTGCCCCCGGCCGGCGGCCTCTGCTGCACTGCCAGGACCACAGGCCATCCACCGGGGAGTCGTGATCATGCGGGGACTGCACATGTCCACCCAGCCCGAATTCATCGCCCATTCGGAGGACATGGCATTCCATGCACGTGCTCAACCTCGGGATCCTGGCGCATGTTGACGCCGGGAAGACCAGCCTGACCGAGCGGCTGCTGCACACCGCCGGCGTCATCGACACGCTCGGCAGCGTCGACGACGGCAGCACCCAGACCGACACCCTGGCCCTGGAACGGGCACGGGGCATCACCATCAGGTCCGCCGTCGCCTCGTTCGCGATCGGCGACGACGTCACCGTCAACCTCATCGACACCCCCGGCCACCCGGACTTCATCGCGGAGGTGGAACGGGCGCTCGGCGTCCTCGACGGCGCCGTGCTCGTGGTGTCGGCGGTGGAGGGCGTACAGGCGCAGACCCGCGTGCTGATGCGGACGCTGCGCCGGCTGCGCATCCCCACCCTGCTCTTCGTCAACAAGACGGACCGTTCCGGCGCCCGGGACGCCGAAGTGCTGCGCGCCCTCGCGGAGCGGCTCAGCCCGGCCTGCGTGGCCATGGGCCGCGTCGAGGGCCTCGGCACCCGGGACGCGCGCTCCACGCCGTACGGTCCGGACGACACCGGGTTCACCACCCGGCTGCTGGACGTCCTGTCCGTGCGGGACGAGGAGCTCCTGGCCGCCTACGTCGCGGACGGGACGGCGCCGTCCTACCCGAGGCTGCGGGCGGCCCTCGCCGCCCAGACGCGCGGGGCGCTGGTCCATCCGGTGTACTTCGGTTCCGCCGTCACCGGCGCCGGGGTGGACGCCCTGGTCCGGGGGATCGCGGAACTGCTCCCCGTCGCCGCGGGAAGCGCGGACGGCCCGGTCTCCGGCACCGTCTTCAAGATCGAACGAGGCCCCTCGGGGGAGAAGATCGCCCAGGTACGGATGTTCTCGGGGACCGTCCGCGTACGGGACCGCCTGCCGCACGGCGCCGGGAAGGAGGGCAAGGTCACCGCGGTCAGCGTGTTCGAGCGCGGCGTGGACACACCCGGGGATGCGGTCTGCGCGGGGCAGATCGGCAGGCTCTGGGGGCTCGACGGGATCCGCGTCGGCGACGCGATCGGCGAGCCGCACCGTACGGCCCCCGCCGCGGACCGGCACTTCGCGCCGCCCACGCTGGAGACGGTCGTCGTGCCCCGGCGGCCGGCGGACGCGGGCGCGCTGCACGTGGCGCTCACCCGGCTCGCCGAACAGGACCCGCTGATCGACCTGCGGATGGACGACGTGCGGCAGGAGATCGCCGTCTCCCTCTACGGGGAGGTGCAGAAGGAGGTCGTGCAGGCGACGCTGGCCGACGACTTCGGCGTCGAGGTGACCTTCGAGGAGACCACGACGATCCACATCGAGCGGCCGGTGGGCACGGGTGCGGCCGCCGAGGTCATCCACACCGGCTCCAACCCCTTCCTGGCGACCGTGGGACTGCGCGTCGACCCGGCACCGAGGGGCAGCGGGGTGGCGTTCGGTCTGGAGGTCGAACTCGGCTCCATGCCCTACGCCTTCATCCGGGCCGTCGAGGAGACCGTCACCGAGACGCTGCGGCACGGCCTGTACGGCTGGCGGGTCGTCGACTGCAAGGTCACCATGACGCACTCGGGTTACGCCCCGCGGCAGAGCCACGCGCACGCGGTGTTCGACAAGAGCATGTCGAGCACCGCGGGCGACTTCCGGGGCCTCACCCCGGTGGTGCTGATGCGCGCGCTGGAACAGGCGGGCACGGTCGTCTGCGAGCCGGTCCACCGCTTCACCCTCGACCTCCCCGAGCAGGCCTACGCCCGGGTGCTGCCCGTCCTCGCCCGGCTGGGCGCGGTGCCGCGCACCTCGGCGCCGCAGGGTGCGTCCTACGTCGTCGAGGGCGACGTCCCCGCGGCGCAGGTGCCCGCCCTGGAACGCCGACTACCCGCCCTGACCAGCGGTGAGGGCGTCCTGGAGTACGTCTTCGACCACTGGCGGGAGGTCCGCGGCGAGCCCCCGGCGCTGCCCGGGCACCGGAGGGACTGAGCGGTCCGGGGCACCACGCGCGGCGCCCGCGATGTGGTGCCCCGGGCCATGTCGCGGGCGTCGCACCGCTCTTACCGTCCGGCGCATGACCTTATTCAGAGCCGCACTCCACCGGGGCCGCCCGCGTGCCGCCCTGCTCGCCGTCCTCGTGGCGCTCCTTGCCGCGCTCGTCCCCGTCCGTCCCGCCCACGCCGCCGGCGCGATCGAGGAGGTGACGGGCTTCGGCAGCAACCCGGGCGCGCTGCGGATGTACCGCTACGTCCCCGCCGGGCTGCCGCAGGGCCGGCCGGTCGTCGTCGCCCTCCACGGCTGCACCCAGAACGCCCAGGGGTACGGCGCCCAGAGCGGCTGGACCGCTCTGGCGGACCGCTGGGGCTTCTCCGTGGTGCTGCCCGGGCAGACCTCGGCCAACAACCTCAGCCAGTGCTTCAACTGGTTCCAGACCGGGGACATCGCGCGCGGCCAGGGTGAGGCCGCCTCCATCCGGCAGATGACCGACCGTCAGATCGCGGACACCGGCGCGGATCCCTCCCGGGTGTACGTCACCGGGCTCTCCGCGGGCGGCGCGATGACCGCGGTGATGATGGCGGCCTACCCCGACGTGTACGCCGCGGGCGGCGTGGTCGCCGGGCTGCCGTACGGCTGCGCGCAGGCGGCGGGTTCGCCGTACGTGTGCATGTACGTCGGCGCGACGCAGACCCCCGCGCAGTGGGGCGCCCGGGTCCGCGCCGCCTTCCCCGGGCACGTGGGCCCGTGGCCGCGGCTGACCGTCTTCCAGGGCACCGCCGACTACACGGTCAAGCCCGTCAACATGGACGACCTCGTACGGCAGTGGACGGACGTCCACGGCGCCGACCAGACCGCCGACGTCTCCGACACCGTGGCGGGCTTCCCGCACCGCACGTACAAGGACGCCTCCGGCGCCGCCGTCGTCGAGACGTACAGCATCACGGGCATGGGCCACGGCCAGCCCGTCGACCCGGGCAGCGGGGCCGCCCAGTGCGGCACGGCGGCCGCCTACATGCTCGACGTCAACCTCTGCGCGGCATACCGGCTCGGGACGGGCTGGGGCCTGGGCTGAGCGGGAGGGGGTGACGGGGCGCGCGCCGGCTGTGCCCCGTCACTCCGCGGCCATCGCCGCCAGGCGGGTCACGGTGTTCCAGTTGCGGGCCGTGGCTGTCAGGCCCAGACGCTTCTCCCACAGCGCGTGGGAGAGCCGGGTCTTCTGCACCCCGCCCGGGCAGTGCACGTAGATCTCGCGCTCGCCGGGGCGGAAGTCGTCGGGCGCGAAGTCGGCCGGGTCGAGACCGGCGATCCGGTCCGGATCGACCGGCCCGGACAGGAAGGTGACCAGGAAGCGCGCGGGATCGACGCCCGTCATGTCGAACGGGTTGCGCTCGACGACCCCGGCGAGCGCGGTCGCCTCACGGACGATGCACGGCACCTTCCGCCCGTCGAACGCGGCGGCGATGGCCGCCTCCAGTGTGTCCGCCAGCTTCGCCGGGTCGGCGCGTTCGTGCTCGAACAGGGCGTTGCCGCTCTGCAGATGGGTGCGCACGCAGGTGCCGCCGATCTCCTCCAGCAGCTGTCGCAGGTCCTGCATCGGGAGCCTGGTCGTCGCCCCGACGTTGATCCCGCGCAGGAGCGCCACGTATCCGGTCACCCCGCCACATTAGCCGTCGCCTCGCCGGGCTTACCCACTTTCGGAGGACCACCGGCCCGGCGGAACGGTTCGGCACCGGGCACCGCCGCTACGTTCGCGTCCATGAGCACGAAGCGTGACCGCCCGGTCGTCACCGAACTGCGGCTCTCCGCGTTCAAGTCGCATCGCGGCGCGAGCTTCCCGCTCGGACCGCTCACCCTGCTGGGCGGGGCGAGCGGGACCGGCAAGTCCAGCGTCCTGGAGGGGCTCGGCCTGCTCGGCCGGCTCGCCGCGGGCGAGGAACTGGCGACGGCGTTCGACGGCGTGCGCGGGGGAGTGGCGGCCTGCGTGCCCCATGCGGCCCGGCCGGACGCGGAGGGGCGGCGCGGATTCCGCATCGGGTGCACGGTGGACGGCGCGGTCGGCCCCGTCGCGCTCGACGTCGCCGTGCAGACCGAACCCGAACTGCGCATCGTCGGCGAGCGGTTGACCGGCGCCGGGGAGACCCTGCTCGCCACCGCGCTGCGCGACCCGGGACGGCGCACGGTCCAGGCGGCCTGGCACACGGCGGGGCTGGTCCCGGTGACCCGGGCCCCGCTGCCCGACGACCGGCTGGCCACCTCCCTGCTGCCGCTGCGCGTCGCGGGGACGACCGAGGGGCAGCGGCTGGTGCTCGCCGCCGCCGAGCAGACGGTGCTCGCGCTGCGCGGGGCGTTCCCCGTCGACCCCCGGCCGGACACGATGCGGGAACCCGCGCGCGTGGCGGACGGCCTGCTCCGCGGCGGCTGCGACAACCTCTCGGCGGTGCTGCGCCGCACCCAGGGCGAGTGCCGTACGCGGCACGCGGCGCTGGTCGGCGCCCTGCGGGCGGTGTGCAGCCCGCCCGTTGAAGGACTGACGGTGATCCCCGCGGGGGAGCCGGGGACGGGGGCGTACGCGGAGTCCGTACTGGCGGCCGTCGACCGGGGACCGCTGGGGCTGGTGCCGGTGGACCGGCTCGGCGACGGGGAGCTGCGCTTCCTCGCGCTGGCGCTGGTGCTGCTCACCGGGCCGGGCGTGCTGGAGGTGGACACCAGCGGCGAGGTGCCGGACGCGGTGCAGGTGCTCACGGTCCTGGCGGACGGACTGGACGCCGGTCTCGACCGGGCGCAGACGCGGCAGTTGCTGGCGCTGGCCGCCCTGGTCGCCGAGCGCGGCCACATCAGGCTGCTCGGCACGGTGCACGACCCCTCGGTGGCCGAGGGGGCGGACGGGGTCACCCTGCTGCGCCTCGGGAGCGCCGCGGCCGGCCCGGAACGGGTGCCGGCCCAGGGGACGGGTCCGGACGCGCCGGACGCCGGGGCCCCGCCGGCCGGGCAGGCCGCGGCGCAGCATGCGGCGGCGATGGGGTAGACCTTGCGGGTGTGACCGAGGATCTGCACGCGCTGCAGCGCAGGCTGGCCGCCTTCGCGGCCGCCCGGCGCTGGGAGCCGTACCACACGCCCAAGAACCTGGCCGTGGCCTTGAGCGTCGAGGCGTCCGAGCTCCTGGAGATCTTCCAGTGGCTCACGCCCGAGCAGGCGGCACGGGTCATGGAGGACCCCGACAGCGCCCACCGGGTACGGGACGAGGTGGCGGACGTGCTCGCGTACCTGCTGCAGTTCTGCGAGGTGCTCGGCGTCGACGTGCTCCAGGCGCTGTCCGCCAAGATCGACCGCAACGAGCTGCGCTTCCCGCTGCCGGGGGCCGGGGACTGAGGCGCGGCGGCCGGTGCGCCGCGGGTGCGGGCGTTCCGGTCAACCGCGCGTTCGCCCGTTGGCCCGGGCGGGTGAGCGGGTTGTCCACAGGCGGGAACCGGCCACTTCCACCTCGCGTCATGAGCCATCACTCTGAGTGAGGAACGGGATTGACGGGGCGGAGACGGGGCGGAGGTGCGTCGTGATGGACGCGGTACGGCTGATCCGGGCCACGCGGGAGGCGCTGCGAAGCGGCGGGACCGAGCGTGAGCTGATGGCGGAGGCCTGGCAGGTGCAGGCGCTGACGGAGGCGGTCGGCAGCCACCTCGCCCTCCACGGGGCGCCCGAGCTGCGCACCCCCGGCTTCTCCGTCTGCGAGGCGGGCGGCAGGGCGTGCGGCGCCACGGGACCGCCGGGGGTGGCCTCCGGGCCGTTGCGGGCGTCCCTGCTCACCGACGTGCGCGAGCCGGCCGGGACCTTGCGCGAACTGCGCGAGCTGCTGTCGGAGCTGGGCATGGCCCTGGTCTCGGTGGCCTGCACCGCCGAGAGCGAGACGGAGTACTGGCAGTGCATCGAGGCGGTGGACGCCGCCGACGAGTCCAAGGACCGGGTGGGAGTGCTCCTGCGCGCGGTCGAGGCGCGGCAGCGGGAGGGCGCATGAACGGTAAGCCGCCCGAGCGCGAACGGAGTTGGCGGATTGCCGTCGTCTCCGGTCCGGGAAGGTGCCACACGCGACAGGTTGCCGATCGATTCGGACCGGAGAGGTGCAGGATGGAGGCATGGATCTTCGAATCTTCACCGAGCCCCAGCAAGGGGCCTCGTACGACACCCTGCTCTCCGTCGCCAAGGCGACCGAGGAACTCGGCTTTGATGCCTTCTTCCGGTCGGACCACTACCTCAAGATGGGCGACGCGGACGGTCTGCCGGGGCCGACCGACGCGTGGATCACCCTGGCCGGCCTCGCCCGCGAAACGAAGCGGATCCGGCTCGGCACCCTGATGACGGCCGCCACGTTCCGGCTGCCCGGTGTGCTCGCCATCCAGGTCGCGCAGGTGGACCAGATGGCGGGCGGCCGCGTCGAGCTGGGCCTGGGCGCCGGGTGGTACGCGGACGAGCACACCGCGTACGGCATCCCCTTCCCGAAGGAGAAGTTCGCCCGGCTGGAGGAGCAGCTCGCCATCGTCACCGGGCTGTGGGGCACCCCGATGGGCGAGACCTTCGACTTCAAGGGCGCGCACTACTCGGTGGAGAACTCGCCGGCCCTGCCCAAGCCGGCCCAGGCGAAGCTCCCCGTCCTCATCGGCGGGCACGGTGCCAGGCGCACCCCGCGGCTCGCGGCCCGCTACGCCGACGAGTTCAACCTGCCGTTCGGTTCGCTGGAGGACACCGCCCAGCAGTTCGCCCGGGTGCGGGAGGCCGCCGAGGAGCACGGCCGGGGCAAGGACGAGATCGTCTACTCCAACGCCCTCGTCGTGTGCGTCGGCAAGGACGACGCCGAGGTCGCCCGCCGGGCCGCCACCATCGGCCGCGAGGTCGAGGAGCTCAAGGCCAACGGCCTCGCCGGGTCCCCTGCCGAGGTCGTCGACAAGATCGGCCGCTACGCCGAACTCGGTGCCACCCGCTTCTACCTGCAGATCCTGGACCTGAGCGACCTCGGGCACCTGGAACTGATCGCCTCCGAGGTCCAGTCGCAGCTCGGCTGACCCCGGCACACCACGCAAGGAGCACCCGCGATGCCCGCACCCCACCGGCCCTTGGCGCAGGCCCTCGCCGAGTCCACCGTCGTCCTCGACGGCGGGCTGTCCAACCAGCTCGCCGACCAGGGCTGCGACCTGGCCGACGCGCTCTGGTCGGCCCGGCTGCTCGCCGACGCGCCGGAGCAGATCGAGGCGGCGCACACCGCCTACGTGCGGGCGGGCGCGCGGGTGCTCATCACCTCCAGCTACCAGGCGACCTACGAGGGCTTCGCCGCGCGCGGCATCGGACGGCAGGAGGCGACCACCCTGCTGCGCCGCAGCGTCGCCCTCGCCCGTGCCGCCGCCCGCGACCGCGACGACGTGTGGGTGGTGGCCTCCGTGGGACCGTACGGCGCCATGCTCGCGGACGGCAGCGAGTACCGGGGCCGCTACCGGCTGAGCGTCGCGGAACTGGAGCGCTTCCACCGGCCCAGGATCGAGACGCTGGCGGAGGCCGGTCCGGACGTCCTGGCGCTGGAGACCGTGCCCGACACCGACGAGGCGGAGGCGCTGCTGAGGATCGTCGCAGACCTCGGGGTCCCGGTCTGGCTGAGCTACACCGTCGCCGGCGGGACGACCCGGGCGGGCCAGCCGCTGGAGGAGGCGTTCCGGATCGCGGCGGATGCGGACGCGGTGATCGCCGTCGGCGTCAACTGCTGCGACCCGGCGGACGCCGCCCTGGCGGTGGAGACGGCGGCGGCGACCGTGGACCGGCCCGTGGTCGTCTACCCCAACAGCGGCGAGAGCTGGGACGAACGGGCCCGCGGCTGGCGCGGCGGCTCGGTCTTCGACCCGGCACTGGCGTCCGCCTGGCAGCGGGCCGGTGCCCGGCTCATCGGGGGATGCTGCCGGGTCGGGCCCGCGCAGATATCCGCCCTCGCCTCCACGCTCACCCAACAGCCGGGGAAAACCGCTGTTCGGAGCGGGGACGAGCAGGCGATACTCAGGCGGTGTTCCTGACGATAACGACCACCGGCAGCGGCGGCATGCCCGCCACGGACCTCGGCTTCCTGCTGCACAAGCATCCGGAGAAGGCCCAGGTCTTCTCGACCTCCTACGGCGACGCCCACGTCTTCTACCCCATGGCGTCCGAGCAACGGTGCACGGCCGCGCTGCTGCTGGAGGTCGATCCGGTGGCGCTCGTGCGGCGCGGCAAGGGCAAGGGCCGGGGCGGGGCCCCGGACTCCGCTCTCGGCCACTACGTCAACGACCGGCCGTACGCCGCCTCGTCGCTGCTCGCGGTCGCCCTCCGCACGGTGTTCGCCAGCGCCCTGAGGGGCGTCTGCGACGCCCGTCCCGAGCGGGCCGCGCAGCCGCTGCCGCTGCGGATCGAGATCCCCGCCGTGCCCGCGCGCGGCGGCGCCGCCCTCGTCCGCCGGCTGTTCGAGCCGCTGGGCTGGAGCGTGGAGGCCGAACCGGTCGCGCTGGACGAGCGGTTCCCCGAGTGGGGCGAGTCGCGCTACGTGCGGCTGGCCCTGGAGGGCGAGCTGCGGCTGTCCGAGGCCCTGCGGCACCTGTACGTGCTGCTCCCGGTCCTGGACGACGCCAAGCACTACTGGGTGTCGCCCGACGAGGTCGACAAGCTGCTGCGCATGGGCGACGGATGGCTCGCCGTCCACCCGGAGCAGCGGCTGATCACCAGCCGCTACCTCGCCCGCCGCTGGTCGCTGACCCGGCAGGCCATGGAGCGGCTGGAACTGGCCCGGCTCGCCGAGGCCGACGACAGCGAGGCCGAGGAGCTGGACAACGCCGTCGACGAGGAGGTGGACACCGAGGAGAAGCCGCTGCCCCTGGCGGTGCAGCGCCGCGAGGCGATCCTGGCGGAGCTCCGCGACGCCGGGGCGAGCCGGGTCCTCGACCTCGGCTGCGGTCAGGGCCAGCTGGTCGGCGCGCTGCTGAAGGACGTCCGCTTCACCGAGATCCTCGGCGTCGACGTGTCGGCCCGGGCCCTGGGCGAGGCGGCGCGGCGACTGCGGCTGGACCGCATGGGCGAGCGGCAGTCCTCCCGCGTCCGGCTCGTGCAGGGGTCCCTGACGTACACCGACGCCCGCCTCAAGGGTTACGACGCCGCGGTGCTCAGCGAGGTCGTCGAGCACCTCGACCTGCCCCGGCTCCCCGCCCTGGAGTACGCCGTCTTCGGTGCGGCACGACCCGCGACCGTGCTCGTGACCACGCCGAACGTCGAGTACAACGTGCGCTGGGAGACGCTGCCCGCCGGGCACGCCCGGCACGCGGACCACCGCTTCGAGTGGACCCGGGCGGAGTTCCGCTCGTGGGCGGAGCAGGTCGCCGGACGCCACGGCTACGGCGTGCGGTTCGTCCCCGTCGGCCCCGACGACCCCGAGGTCGGCCCGCCCACCCAGATGGCCGTTTTCACGATGACCGCGAAGGAGGTCACGTCCGCATGACCGGCAAGCACACCCTCCCGGTGACCGACCTCTCCCTCGTGGTCCTGATCGGCACCACCGGCTCCGGCAAGTCGACGTTCGCGCGGCGCCACTTCAAGCCCACCGAGGTGATCTCCTCGGACTTCTGCCGCGGCCTGGTCAGCGACGACGAGAACGACCAGGGCGCCAGCGGTGACGCCTTCGACGTGCTGCACTACATCGCGGGCAAGCGGCTGGCCGCCGGCCGGCTCACCGTCGTCGACGCCACCAGCGTGCAGCAGGAGAGCCGCCGCCAGCTCGTCCGGCTCGCCCGCGAGTACGACGTGCTGCCCATCGCGATCGTCCTCGACGTCCCCGAGCAGGTCTGCATCGAGCGGAACGCGTCCCGTCCCGACCGCGCCCACCTGCCCCGGCACGTCGTGCAGCGCCAGCAGCGCGAGCTGCGCCGCTCCCTGCGGCAGCTGGAGCGCGAGGGCTTCCGCAAGGTGCACGTCCTGCGCGGCACCGAGGAGGTCGAGGCGGCCGAGGTCGTGCTGGAGCGCCGCTACAACGACAAGCGCGAGCTCACCGGCCCGTTCGACATCATCGGCGACGTCCACGGCTGCAGCTCCGAACTGGAGACCCTGCTCGGCAAGCTGGGCTACGTCGACGGCGTGCACCCCGAGGGCCGCACGGCCGTCTTCGTGGGGGACCTCGTCGACCGCGGCCCCGACAGCCCCGGCGTGCTGCGCCGCGTCATGGGCATGGTCGCCGCAGGCGACGCCCTGTGCGTGCCCGGCAACCACGAGAACAAGCTGGGCCGCTGGCTGAAGGGCAAGAAGGTCCAGCACACCCACGGCCTCGCCGAGACCATCGAGCAGCTGGAGCAGGAGGACGAGAAGGACCCCGCCTTCCGCGAGCAGGTGCGGGAGTTCATCGAAGGGCTCGTCAGCCACTACGTCCTCGACGGCGGCAAGCTGGTCGTCTGCCACGCCGGCCTGCCCGAGAAGTACCACGGCCGCACCTCCGGCCGGGTCCGCTCGCACGCCCTGTACGGCGACACCACCGGCGAGACCGACGAGTTCGGCCTGCCCGTGCGCTACCCGTGGGCCGAGGACTACCGCGGCCGCGCCGCCGTCGTGTACGGCCACACACCCGTGCCGAGCACCTCGTGGATCAACAACACGATCTGCCTCGACACCGGCGCCGTCTTCGGCGGGCGGATGACGGCCCTGCGCTGGCCCGAGCGCGAGATCGTCGACGTCCCCGCCGAGCGGGTCTGGTACGAGCCGGCCAAGCCGCTCGCCAGCGAGGCCCCGGGTGGGCAGGACGGGCGGCCGCTCGACCTCGCCGACGTCGCCGGCCGCCGTGTCGTGGAGACCGTGCACCACGGCCGGGTCGCCGTCCGTGAGGAGAACGCTGCCGCCGCGCTGGAGGTCATGAGCCGCTTCGCGGTCGACCCCCGGCTGCTGATGTACCTGCCGCCGACGATGTCGCCGTGCGCGACCTCGCAACGGGAGGGTTACCTGGAGCACCCGCACGAGGCGTTCGCCGCCTACCGCGCGGACGGCGTCGGCCAGGTGCTCTGCGAGGAGAAGCACATGGGCTCCCGCGCCGTGGCGCTGGTGTGCCGCGACGCGGAGACGGCCGGCGAGCGCTTCGGGGTGACCGGCGGCGTGACGGGCGCCCTGCACACCCGCACGGGCCGTCCGTTCTTCGACGACCCGGCCGTCACCGAGCAGGTCCTGGACCGGCTGAGGGCCTCGGTCACCGCCGCCGGGCTCTGGGAGGAGCTGGGCACGGACTGGCTGCTGCTCGACGCCGAGCTGCTGCCCTGGTCGCTGAAGGCCACCGGCCTGCTGCGCAGGCAGTACGCCGCCGTGGGCGCCGCCTCCGGCGCGGTCTTCCCGGGTGCGATCGCCGCCCTGGAGTCCGCCGCCGCGCGCGGCACCGACGTGGCGGGCCTGCTGGAGCGGCAGCGCGGGCGGTCCGCCGACGCCGCCGCCTTCACCGAGGCGTACCGGCGCTACTGCTGGACGACCGAGGGCCTGGACGGGGTGCGTCTCGCGCCGTTCCAGATCCTGGCCGCCCAGGGCCGCAGTCTCGCCGCGCTCGCGCACGACGAGCAGCTGGCGCTCATCGACCGCATGGTCGCCAACGACCCGACGGGGCTGCTCCAGGAGACCCGCCGGCTGCTGGTCGACACCCGCGACGAGGAGTCGGTGGCGGCCGGTACGCAGTGGTGGCTGGAGCTGACCTCCGCCGGCGGCGAGGGCATGGTCGTCAAGCCGCTCCAGGCCCTGGTGCGCACCGAGGACGGCAACCGGCTGGTCCAGCCCGGCATCAAGTGCCGCGGCCGGGAGTACCTGCGGATCATCTACGGTCCCGAGTACACCCGGCCCGACCAGCTGGCCAGGCTCCGCTCCCGCGCCCTGGGCCACAAGCGCTCCCTCGCGCTGCGCGAGTACGGGCTGGGCCTGGAGGCGCTGGACCGGCTGGCCGCGGGCGAGCCGCTGTGGCGCGTGCACGAGGCGGTCTTCGCCGTCCTGGCGCTGGAGTCCGAGCCGGTGGACCCCCGGCTGTGACGGGCGAGGGGCGGGCACCCGGGTGCCCGCCCCTCCCTGGCGGTAAACCCTTGCCAAGTGGGAATGTCTAGCTCCATGGCATTCCATGTGGACTCCGAGGCAGGGCGGCTGCACCGCGTCATCCTCCACCGCCCCGACCTGGAGCTGAAAAGGCTCACGCCGTCGAACAAGGACGCCCTGCTCTTCGACGACGTCCTGTGGGTGCGCCGGGCCCGTGCCGAGCACGACGGCTTCGCCGACGTGCTGCGCGACCGTGGCGTGGCCGTGCACCTCTTCGGTGACCTGCTGCGGGAGACGCTGACCCTGCCCGAGGCCCGGCGCATGGTGCTGGACCGGGTCTTCGACGAGAAGGAGTACGGCCCGGTGGTCACCGACCACCTGCGCGCCGCCTTCGACGAGCTGTCCGCGGCCGAGCTGACCGAGGCCCTGGTCGGCGGCATGACCAAGCGGGAGTTCCTGGCCCGTTTCGCGGAGCCGGCCTCGGTCCGCTTCCATGTGACGGACCTGGACGACTTCCTGGTCAACCCGCTACCGAACCACATCTTCACCCGGGACACCTCGGCCTGGGTCTACGACGGGGTCAGCATCAACGCGATGCGCTGGCCGGCCCGCTGGCACGAGACGATCCACTACGAGGCGATCTACCGCCACCACCCGCTCTTCGCGGGCGGCTCCTTCCACGTGTGGTCCGAGGGCCAGGCGGCCTACCCGTCCACCATCGAGGGCGGCGACGTCCTGGTGATCGGCAACGGCGCCGTCCTCATCGGCATGAGCGAGCGCACCACCCCGCAGGCCGTGGAGATGCTGGCCCAGCGCCTGTTCAACGCCGGGTCGGCCACCACGATCGTGGCCCTCGACATGCCCAAGCGCCGTGCCTTCATGCACCTGGACACCGTGATGACGATGGTCGACGGCGACACCTTCACCAAGTACGCGGGCCTGGGCATGCTGCGCTCCTACACCATCGAGCCCGGCGCGGGGGAGCGCGACCTGAAGGTCACCGACCACCCGCCGGAGCACATGCACCGGGCCATCGCGGCGGCCCTGGGCCTGGACGACATCCGCGTGCTCACCGCGACCCAGGACGTCCATTCCGCCGAGCGCGAGCAGTGGGACGACGGGTGCAACGTGCTCGCGCTGGAGCCGGGCGTCGTGCTGGCGTACGAGCGCAACGTCACCACCAACACCTTCCTGCGCAAGCGCGGCATCGAGGTCATAGAGATCCCCGGGAGCGAACTGGGGCGCGGCCGCGGCGGTCCGCGCTGCATGAGCTGCCCCATCGAGCGGGACCCGGTCTGACGGGGCGATCCGTGGCCGGGCCCGGCTGTATAAGGATGCGCCTGTTCGTATAGACTTCCATGGTCTCGGCGCACTCATGTTCGGCACCCGGCCGACCCCGACCTAGGAGCCCCCATGGCCATCGACCTCACGGGCCGCCACTTCCTCAAGGAGCTGGACTTCGCCCCCGAGGAGTTCCGCGGGCTGGTGGACCTGGCCGCCGAGCTGAAGGCGGCCAAGAAGGCGGGCACCGAGGTCCGGCGGCTCGCCGGCCGGAACATCGCCCTGATCTTCGCCAAGACCTCCACCCGCACCCGCTGTGCCTTCGAGGTCGCCGCGGCCGACCAGGGCGCGTCCACGACCTACCTGGACCCGGCCGGCTCCCAGCTCGGCCACAAGGAGTCGGTGAAGGACACCGCCCGCGTGCTCGGCCGGATGTACGACGGCATCGAGTACCGCGGGACGGGCCAGGAGGTCGTCGAGGAACTGGCCGCCCACGCCGGGGTGCCGGTGTGGAACGGCCTCACCGACCAGTGGCACCCCACCCAGATGCTCGCCGACGTGCTCACCATGGCCGAGCACTCCCGTTCCCCGCTGGGGGAGACCGCCTACGCCTACCTCGGCGACGCCCGCTCCAACATGGGCAACTCGCTGCTGGTCACGGGCGCCCTCCTCGGCATGGACGTCCGCATCGCCGCCCCGGAGCAGCTGTGGCCGGACGACGGCGTCGTCGCCGAGGCGCGGCGGCTCGCGCAGGCCACCGGCGCCCGCGTCACCCTGACCGAGGACGTCGCCGAGGGGGTCGCCGGCGCGGAGTTCGTCCACACCGACGTCTGGGTGTCCATGGGTGAGCCCGCCGAGGTGTGGGACGAGCGCATCGCGCTGCTGAAGCCGTACGCCGTGACCACGGACGTGCTGCGGGCCACCGGCCGCCCCGACGCGAAGTTCATGCACTGCCTGCCCGCCTTCCACGACCTGGGCACCACCTTGGCCCGGGAGATCCACGAACGGCACGGGCTGACCTCGCTGGAGGTCACCGACGAGGTCTTCGAGTCGGCGTGCTCCATCGTCTTCGACCAGGCCGAGAACCGGATGCACACCATCAAGGCCGTGCTCGTCGCCACGCTGGCAGGCATGTGAGGCGCCGCGCATATCGCGCACTCGTGACGGCGGTCACGAAGGAGTGATAACTTCGCGGTGTTGGCAAGCCTGCCTCCCCCGCGAAGGAGGACGTGCCCATGAGCCCCTACCGAGGCTCCGCAGGCCGGACCGAGGAATGGCGGCATCTGCGCGTCGAGCGCGCCGACGGCGTCGTCACCGTCACCCTCGACCGGCCCGACAAGCTCAACGCGCTCACCTTCGGCGCCTACGCCGACCTGCGCGACCTGCTCACCGAGCTGCCCCACCACGGCGACACCCGCGTGCTGGTGCTCGCCGGGGCCGGTCGCGGCTTCTGCTCCGGCGGGGACGTCGACGAGATCATCGGTGCCACCCTCGCCATGGGCGCGGGCCAGCTCCTGGACTTCACCCGCATGACCGGGCAGGTCGTCCGCGCCCTCCGCGAGGCCCCCTTCCCCGTCGTCGCCGCCGTCCACGGCGTCGCGGCCGGAGCCGGTTCCGTCATCGCCCTCGCCTCCGACTTCCGGATCGTCGAGCGCTCGGCCCGCTTCGCCTTCCTCTTCACCAAGGTCGGCCTCGCGGGCGCCGACATGGGTGCCGCCTACCTGCTGCCCCGCATCGTCGGCCTCGGCCATGCCACCCGGCTGCTGATGCTCGGCGACACCGTCGGCGCCGCGGAGGCCGACCGCGTCGGCCTGGTCAGCGAGCTCGTCGACGACGGGCAGGCGGACGCGAGCGCCGCCGCCCTCGCCAAGCGCCTGGCGGCCGGCCCTGCGCTGGCGTACGCGCAGACCAAGGCCCTGCTCACCGCGGAGCTCGACATGCCGCTCGGCGCGGCCGTGGAGATGGACGCCGCGACCCAGGCGCTCCTGATGACCAGCGAGGACTACGCCGAGTTCCACGCCGCGTTCACCGACAAGCGCAGCCCCAACTGGAAGGGCCGTTAGCCGTGCGGGTGGCCATCATCGGCGGCGGCCCCGGCGGGCTCTACGCGGCCGCACTGCTCAAGCGCCTCGACCCGGAACGCGAGATCACCGTCTGGGAGCGCGGCTCGCCGCAGGACACCTTCGGCTTCGGCGTCGTGCTGTCCGACGAGACGCTCGGCGGCATCGAGCACGCCGACCCGGTCGTCTTCCGTGCCCTGGAACGGGAGTTCACCCGCTGGGACGACATCGACGTGCGCCACCGCGGCCGTGCCGTCACCTCCGGCGGCCACGGCTTCGCGGCGGTGGACCGGCGCACGCTGCTGGCGGTCCTCCACGACCGCTGCCGCGAGCTCGGTGTGACCGTTCGCAGCCGCGAACTCGCCCCGGCCGCCGAACGGCTGGCCCGCGACCACGACCTGGTCATCGCCGCCGACGGCGCGGGCAGCGCCACTCGTGGCGCCCACGCCGCCGTCTTCCGCCCCACCCTCACCGGCCACCGCTGCCGCTACATCTGGCTCTCCACCGACCTCGTCCTGGACGCCTTCCGCTTCGAGATCGCCGAGACCGAGCACGGCGTGATGCAGGCCCACGGCTATCCGTACCGGCCGGACGCGAGCACCTTCATCGTCGAGATGCGCGAGGACGTCTGGCAGCGCGCCGGGCTGGACCGGCTGGACGAGGCCGAGTCGATCGCCCGCTGCGAGAAGATCTTCGCCGACGCCCTGCACGGCCACGGCCTGCGCGGCAACCGCTCCCGCTGGATCGCCTTCACCACCGTCGTCAACGAGCGCTGGCGGCACGGGAACATCGTGCTCCTCGGCGACGCCGCGCACACCGCGCACTTCTCCATCGGCTCCGGCACCAAGCTCGCCATGGAGGACGCCCTCGCCCTCGCCGCTTGCCTGCACGAGCAGCCCGGCGTCCCCGAGGCGCTGGCCGCCTACGAGGCCGAGCGCAAGCCGGTCGTCGCCAGCACGCAGCGCGCCGCGCGGGCCAGCCTGGAGTGGTTCGAGCACCTGGAGCAGTACACCGCCCAGCCGCCCCGGCAGTTCGCCTTCAACCTGCTCACCCGCAGCCGCCGGGTCACCCACGACAACCTGCGGCTGCGCGACGCGGAGTTCACCGCCTCCGTGGAGCGGGAGTTCGGCACCGGTCCGGACACCCCGCCGATGTTCACCCCCTTCACCCTGCGCGGGCTGACCCTGCGCAACCGGGTCGTCGTCTCGCCGATGGACATGTACTCCGCCACCGACGGCACCCCCGGCGACTTCCACCTCGTCCACCTCGGCGCCCGCGCCCTCGGCGGCGCCGGCCTGGTCATGACGGAGATGGTCTGCGTCAGCCCCGAGGGCCGCATCACCCCCGGCTGCGCGGGCCTGTGGAACGACGGGCACGAGGACGCCTGGCGCCGCGTCACCGACTTCGTGCACGCCCGGCCCGGGGCCGCGATCGGCCTCCAGCTCGGCCACAGCGGCCGCAAGGGCTCCACCCGGCTGATGTGGGAGGGCATCGACCAGCCGCTCCCGGAGGGCAACTGGCCGCTCGCGGCCCCCTCCCCGCTGCCGTACCACCCCCACGTGAGCCAGGTCCCGCACGCCCTGGACGCCGGCGGGCTCGCCGCGATCCGCGACCAGTTCGCCGCCTCCGCCGCGCGCGGCGCCCGCGCCGGGTTCGACCTGCTGGAACTGCACTGCGCCCACGGCTACCTGCTCTCGTCCTTCCTCTCCCCGCTCACCAACCGGCGCACCGACGCCTACGGCCGCGACCTGACCGGTCGGCTGCGCTTCCCCCTGGAGGTCTTCGACGCCGTCCGCGAGGTCTGGCCCGCCGACCGCCCGATGACCGTCCGCATCTCCGCCACCGACTGGGCCGAGGGGGGCACGACCGCCGACGAGGCGGTCGAGATCGCCCGGGCCTTCGCCGCCCACGGTGCCGACGCCATCGACGTCTCGACCGGCCAGGTCGTCGCCGACGAGGCGCCCGACTTCGGCCGCTCCTACCAGACCCCCTACGCCGACCGGATCCGCAACGAACTCGGGGTGCCCGTCATCACGGTCGGCGCCATCTCCTCCTGGGACGACGTCAACTCCCTGATCCTCGCGGGCCGCGCCGACCTGTGCGCGCTCGCCCGCCCCCACCTCTACGACCCCTCACCCTTATCCACACTTTGACATCGCCGCACAAAAGCCGTGGTTAGTAATACAGAGCTCGCGGTCA
>NZ_JARAVO010000154.1:0-22565 GCF_033792805.1 Streptomyces sp. PA03-1a | reverse complement strand
ACCCGAAAACACCATCCGCACCAGCTCGTTGACATCCATCACATGAAAATCAACGACCCTCACAACTCTCCGTCACCACCGAATGTGAGACAGAGCCCAAAGAACGGTGTGACTCCCGATCAAGGAAGAACACCTGATGAGCGACGTGACTGCCTCTGTTGAGGCGGTTGAAGAGGTCCGGCCGGTCGAGCTGTCGGCGGACGTGTTGGACGACCAGTTGATCGGGCAGCTGGTCGACCGGGCCCGTGCGAGCGGCCTGCAGCTGACCGGTGAGGGCGGGCTGCTGCAGCAGCTGACCAAGCGGGTGCTGGAGTCGGCCCTTGAAGGCGAGATCGCCGACCATCTCGGCTATGAGAAGCACGACCCGGCCGGTGCCGGCAGCGGGAACTCCCGCAACGGTGTCCGCTCCAAGACCGTGCTGACCGACGTCGGCCCGGTCGAGATCGCCGTGCCGCGGGACCGCGACGGCAGTTTCGAACCGCAGATCATCAAGAAACGCCAGCGGCGTCTGACCGGCGTGGACGAGATGGTCCTGTCGCTGTCCGCGAGGGGACTGACGCACGGCGACATTTCCGCGCACTTGGCCGAGGTCTACGGCGCGAGCGTGTCCAAGCAGACCATCTCCACCATCACCGACAAGATCATGGACGGGATGGCCGAATGGCAGAACCGACCCCTGGACCCGGTCTATCCGGTGATCTTCATCGACTGTGTGCACGTGAAGGTCCGCGACGGTCAGGTCGCCAACCGCCCGATCTACGTCGCCCTCGCGGTCACCGTGGACGGAACCCGCGACATCCTCGGCCTGTGGGCCGGCGACGGCGGCGAAGGCGCCAAGTACTGGCTCCAGGTCCTCACCGAGATCAAGAACCGCGGTGTCGAGGACGTGTGCATGGTCGTCTGCGACGGGCTCAAAGGCCTGCCCGACGCGATCGGCACGGTCTGGCCGCAGGCGGTCACCCAGACGTGCGTGGTCCACCTGATCCGGGCGTCGTTCCGCTACGCGGGCCGCCAGGACTGGGACAAGATCTCCCGCGCGCTCAAGCCGGTCTACACCGCGCCGACCGCCAAGGCCGCCGAGGACCGCTTCCTGGACTTCCAGGAGCAATGGGGCGCCAAGTATCCGGCGATCGTGCGGCTCTGGGAGAACTCCTGGGCCGAGTTCGTGCCGTTCCTGCAATTCGACACCGAGATCCGCCGCGTCGTCTGCACCACCAACGCGATCGAGTCCGTCAACGCCCGCATACGCAAGGCTGTCCGGGCCCGCGGGCACTTCCCCAACGAGGCAGCGGCGCTGAAGTGCGTCTACATGGCCGTCATGAGCCTGGACCCCACCGGCACCGGCCGCAAACGCTGGACCATGCGCTGGAAGCCCGCCCTCCAGGCCTTCGACATCGCCTTCGACGGCCGACTCACCGCCGGCCGCCGATAACCCCCACCACACGAGTTACACCGTTGGCTGGACAGACCCGCGGTCGGCCCACTGCCAAGAGACCGGTTCAGCCGGGAGTTCAGCGCCCCCCGATACGGGCTGAACCCGGCATCGGTGCAGGCCACGATGCAGGCAGCTACTGTTCAGCACGGGTTCGGACTGAACAGGGGACACATGGGAGAGACATCGGCAGTCGAGCGCTTTGCTGCGGACTTGAGCGACCTTCGACAGAAGGCCGGCAACCCGTCGTATCAGGCGCTGGAGCTGCGGGGCCGCAAGCAGCAGCCTCCCGTGAAACTGGGCAAGGGCAAGCTCAGCCAGTGGTTCAACGGCAAGAGCGTGCCGGACAACGACCGCCCGTTCACCGTCCTCATCGAGCTGCTCGAGAACCTGGCCGCGAATAAGTCCGGAACCCTGCGACGTGGCCGGCACGTATGGCTGGCTCTGCGAGAGGCGGCGGACCGGGAACGTCGAGCTGCCGACACCGGAACCGCCCCAGCCCCGGCGGGCACGACGGCAGCAGCGGCCCCGAACGAAGGCGGGGAACCAGCCTCTTCGGCCGCCGACGCGGGCAAGGCCAGACGACTGGTTGGTCTCCTGCCGCCGGACGGCGCATGGCACCGCTGGCTGCGGAAGGCAGAGACGATGTTCAGGGTCCCGCTGAGTGTGAGCCACCCCGTGTGCGACGCAGAGGAGGCTCTGCAGGACGACCCCCTGGACTACGTCGACCTTGCCCTTCGGCGCGCACATGAGGAGATGCTGGCGGGCCTGGCGGCGCTGTGTTTCGAGCTGAACGGCATGACGGACATCTCCGACGAGGGCCCGCAGGTCCTGGAAATCAACCACCCCGGTACCGCCGCCGAGCGCAACGAACTCAACCGGCAGGCCTGCACTGCCCGGGATCGGTTCCTGGCCGGCTACAAGGAGATGGTCAACCTCCTCAACGCCCGAGGCATGCTCTCGCCCGTCGAACCGAGCCCGGCCGCTGCACCCTGATCGGGCGCGGCTGGCGAGGATGGCGAAGACGCGAGGCATCCGGGTTGGCGTAGCTGGCCCGAGCCCGGACTACATCGACCTGTACACCACGGCCACCGCGCCGCCTCCGCCCCCCGTCGCCGCTGACATCAGACAGTGGGCGACCCGGCGCGGCCGCAGCACGCCCCTCTCCCGCAGCCTGAGAAGAGCGTGTGGAGGCACGCGTGCGTCACGGGCACGCCCGGAGCGGTCTTCCCTAATCAAAGACGGGAATGCCCCCAGCCTGCAGCGCAGCAGTGCGAGGAAGGACCACAACACCGCCCTCGCAGAAAACTCTTGGCAATACACCGGACGTGTGCCACTATCGGCTTCAACGCTCCACGGAACCGCCCGGCAGCCAAACCATGTGCAGCGCAACAGAATTGACGTGGCGACGGCCGGTGAGGTAATATAGAGACGTAGCAACGAGGAAGTGATCCGGCAGACGACAGGCCCCCGCCGTGGGGCCTTCGGCTTGCCTGGTGACCTCCTCGTTTTGTTTTGTGCACATCCGAGGATTAATCCTCAAGCTTCACCAGAGAGGTAAAAAATGACACTCACTCACATGACAGGAGACATCCATGCTTCCTCGCAACTGGAACGACAAGCAGCAGGTCAAGGCCCCAATGGTGGTGGACGACCATGCCCGACGCCTCCGGAAGGCCGCCGTCACGCTCTCGCTGGCGCTACTGGCGGTCCTACTGTCGGCCGTGCTGTTCGCAACATCCGGTCAGACTGATACTTCCGTGTTCTTCAACTTCGCCCAGTCGTACGACGTAATCAGCGAGAGCGTTGACGTGATGACGGAAGAGTTCTACCGGCTTAAGGTGAAGATTAAGGCGAAGATTAAGGCACGCATCAAGCATTGACGGATTATTAACCGCGTAGATAATTGAATAATCCACCAGGGGAATAAATTTTGCCCGCTGGTGTTTTTTGTGCCCAAAATCCCCCCATTATCCCTGGCGATAGATAGTGGGGAGACTGATAACTGTGCTGGCTGCGGACGTACTGCCGGGCTAGGCGCGCCTATCACCACGGCGCGCACGATGAAGCGTTGCCGCAGGTCAGGGGCTGGGTGGTGGCGTCAACGGCATGGGCGATGACCGTGCCGGAGCAGGTGCGGGCGGCCGCAGTCGCCGGCAGCGCCGCCATCCAGCCATCGAAGGCTTGGGCCAACGCGGCGTGTTCGAGCAGCGGCGGCCCTGTCGGCGTTGCGCCGGGTTCCCGCCGGTCCCGCGGATAGCGCCCGGTCCCGAAGGGCAACCGCAACGGGATCGACGGCCGCGGATCGGCGCAAGGTGCCTGCAACAGGGCGAAGCCCCGGACGTGGTCCGGGGCTTCGCCTTTCACCGGTGGGAGCGCCTTGGCGCCCTCCTCGGTGGAGGGGCTTCGCGGATGTGCCGGTTCCGGTCCCGGCGGTTCCACATCCACCGCCGATGATTCAGGCCGCACTTGTACGCGGCCACGGTGAGGTCGGATTCGCCTCGGGCGCGGATGAGGCGGACCTTGGCGTCAGTGATTGCCTTGATCAGCACGGTGGCCAGGAGCGCCGCGATGATGACGGCGATCAGCCATGCCGGCAGGTGGAGAGGCAGGGCCAGCAGGTCGACGAGCCAGGAACCCACGCTACTCACATCTCCTCCAGAGCGGTGTCACGGCGCTTGTAGTGGCGGCACAGGCATGTCGCGGCGTCGGGCTGTTGCTTGTGCTGCCGGGAGAACCAGAGCACCTTGCGACGCACTGAGTCGCCGAAGGGCTTCGGGTCGTGGACACCGACCCGCAGGGCGGCGAGGTGCCAGCTTCTGCCCGCGCCGGATCCCACGAGACGCGCGTACTCCTGCACGACTTGCTTCTGCTGCTCGGTGAAGGTGGTCAGGACGACATCGATACAGGGATGGGCAATGACCTCTTCAAGGTATTGATCCTCGGTGGAGCCTCGCCGATCAGCGATCATGTCGCCCAGGGTCTGGCCGTCACCGGCGACCGGCTGCCCCAGTGTGGTCAGGCGTTGGTGCCGGTGCTCGTGGTCCCAGATCGCCTTCTCCCAGGAACTGGCCTGCCGGACGCAGCGGTCCAGTTCGGTGAGGACGGAGTCCTCGTCGAACAGTTCGACGCCAGTCCAATCCGTAAGGAGGAGCCCGAGGGAGACAGCCGCAGGCTGGTGACTGCCCTTGAGCCACTTGCGAGCGAAGGCGACAGCGGCTGACTCGTCTCCCGTCATGACGTAGGCCTTTTGCGCGGCGTGTGCCTCGCGATACGCGGCGCACGTGGCGACCGGCCGCGGCCAGGACGCGGTCCCGAGCGGTACCGGGATTGGGAGCGGGAGCGGGAGTGGGATCGAGGCTGACGGGTCCAGCGTCAGCGGTCGCTTCCACGGCAGCGCCTTGCGCAGATCCGAACGCTTGAGCGGGCGGCAGTGTGCGATGAACTGCAGGACCTCAGGTTCGAGCGTGCCGTCGATGACGAACGGGATGTCGTCATCGGCGTAGTGCGCCTGCAGCTGCGGGGTGTCGGGAATGACGATCAGGCTGGTGAGCAGCCGGTCCGGGCGGACTCCGGCGCGCCGGGCCAGGGTCGTGAGGCCCCTTACGGGACGACCGGTGAGCCAACGTCCCAGCCGGTTGAACATCCCGGGTTCATCGTCAGATGACAGCGGCACGGGATCGGCGGTACCGACATAGAGAGCCAGGCGGGTCCGGCTGTGCGATGGACTCATTGCGTTCCTCCTGAAGTTGCGGTTCTACCTCCAAGGGGCGGCAGGGGCAGGAAACGACAACTCCGGCCGGAAATGTGACGCACGTCACATCGACTGTTGAGTGCGGTTTCCGCGTGAGGCCGTCGCCGGGCGGGCGTCGGTGCGGGTCAGGGGCCGATGGCGGCCGCGTGCAGGGCGGTGGTCGTCTGCAGGCCGACGACCGCTTGGAGCGGGTACGGGGTGGGAGTGGTCGCCTGCAGGTCCTTGATCCAGGCGTGGAAGGCCTCAGCGACCGCGGAGCGTTCGGCCTCGAGCCGCGCGGGGCGGGCGGCGGCGGGCACGGCGTCGAGGGCGCGCAGCAGCATCCCGGCGGCGCGCAGCGGGAAGGAGACCGCGCCGTCGTCGGCGGCCGCGTACTGGCCCCGGGTGACCGGCCCGCCGGCCATGGAGTCCCACAGCGTCGCCCGGCAGGTGAGGCAGCGCGCGACCCAGGCACGCCTTCAGCAGCTTGGCGCGGTCGTGGAGCGTGGCGGCGGCGCGGCGCATCAGGTCGGCGTAGCCGGTGCCGTCCGGGCCGCGGGTGTAGGGGGTGGGCAGGGTGCGGGCCGGCCACAGCGGCACCTCGGGCATGACGCCGATCGCGCCCTCGGGGAGGTGGTGCAGGCTGCTTGCGCCATGGGAGGGCCCGTCCGCGCCGGGCGGGGTGACAACCATCTCGCGGGCGGGCGGCATGACATGCACGGCCGGGCCGTCCTTGGCCCAGCTGGCGGTGTCGATGCCTTCGTGGCTCAGCGGGATCCGGTGCCGTGCGGCGGCGTCGCGCAGCGCGCCGGACAGGGCCGGGTGCGGGCGGTTGACGACGACGAACGCGCCGCCGAAGTCGGCGTTGTGGAGGTCGATGTAGACCTCGGGCCGCAGCGTGGTGAGCAGCTCGAGGAGGATCGTGGTTTCCGGTAGCGGCCGGGCCCAGCCGGGCGCGGGGAACGTCCACTCGGGCTGCTGGGCCAGGGGCGGCCGGTAGAAGTGGCGGTGGTAGGCGTCCAGGTCCAGTGGCTGGCTGGTCCAGTGCTCGTTGAGGGCGGCCCCGTCCGGGTCGATGCAACCGACCAGGTGCCAGGTGCAGCCGATCGAGCCGGTCCAGTTGCCGGTGCGGGTGAGCAGCCGGGACAGCGCGAGGACCGTCAGGTGCCCGGCAGGTTCGTTGGGGTGCGGGCCTGCGACGACCAGCACGTGGCGTGGGCCGCCGGGGACGGTCAGCATCGTGACCGGGCGGCCGCCGCGCGACAGCCCGAGCTGCTCCAGCCGGCAGTGCGGGTGAGCTTCGGCGATGTGGGCGAGTTCGCGGTCGACGTCGCCGGGCGAGGGGAAGGTGTGCCGGGCGCTCCACGGCGCGAGGTCGATCTCCTGCGGTCCCGGTAGCGCTTGCATGTAGCGCTCATCCTCTCTTGGTCCGGCCACCCCCGAGCCGGGGGTGTTTTCCCGCCACCATCCCGTACGGCGGGAGATCGTGGGTCAAGCTGGCCAATCCCGGGGGTGTTGGTTGTCGCGTGTGGGGTGCCGGTGCTGCGATGAGTGCCTTCCCATCGGCCTCGCCCACGAGGAGTCATCATGTCCAAGCTGACCAAGACCACCGCGAAGACCCAGTCCGCAGCCCCGGCGCGCATCGGCTTCCGCCGGCTGGAGCGGATGGAGACCACGAACAGCCCCTGCACCGACGTCAGTTGACGTCGCCGGCGCACACCCTGGCGCGCTGACGGTGAGGGCACGGTTATGCCCCGTCGGTGCCCTCTCTACCTCGGGCAGGAACCAACCAAACTCCTGCCCATCAAGCCGCGCCCGCGCCGCTCTGGCACCGGGTACCTGCCCGGGGCCGCGGGCCCGGCCTTCGGCCCCTCCGGGGCCGTGCTCCTCCTTCTCCTCGGCCGGCGTTCTTCTGGGATGGTCATGCGACTGCCTCGCGTGCGACCCGAGCACGGCGCCTACCGCACCACCGACGGCCGGATCCGTCTCGGCAGCGGCGTGTACGGCCTGGCCACCGAGATCACCGATGGCCCGCAGCAGATCGCCGACGCCGTACGCACCGCGCACCCGTGTCACAAGGGAGTGCTTGGATGGCGGGCGTCGCCGCTGGAAGGGGCGGCGTCGAACAATGAGGGGGAGACATGACGCGTACGACGCCACCACGTCCGGTGGACGTGGGCGCGGAGTTCCCGGAGCTGGCGGGGATGGCCCGCACGGCGGTGCGACTGCACCCCGTTCCGGGGGTGCCGACCGTGCACGACAGCTCGGTGGGCGGGCCGCTGCTGTGGCCCGTTGACGAAGAGTGGCCGGTCTTCGAGTTGCCGGATCCGCCGTTCATGCCGGTGACGACGCTTGCGGACGTACGCGAGCTGCGCGAGCTGCTGGCCTTGCCTGAGCGGACGTTGGCGGAGCGACTTGCGGTGACGCGGTTGATGGACGGCTACGACGCGGAGGACATCCCGTCGTCCGGGCCGATGCCGCTGATACCGGTCGCGCAGCTGTACGCGCGGGACGTGCCGGACCTGCCTTTCCCGGAAGGGACAGACCTGCTCCAGGTCCTATGGCTTCCGCTGCCGGACATTGAAGGCTGCTGGCCGGCGGTGCAGCTGCGGTGGCGGGCGGCGGCCGAGGTGCGGCAGGTGCTGGCCGAGCCGCCGGAGCCGGTTTACGTGGAGTGGGCCGACCATGTGCCGACGCCGTGCCTGCTGCAGCCGGAGGTGATACGGGAGTTCCCGCCGCTGCATCTGCTGGGCGAGGAACTGCAGCAGCGCGTCACGGCCTGGTCGAAGCGTGCGTCGCTGGAGTACCAGTGGGAGCTGTCCGTCGCGCCCGGCTGGAAGGCGGGAGGCTGGCCGGCGGAGTCCACCTTCCGGGACCCGGCGGAACCCGATGGAGAGCTGTGCTGCGGCGAGTGCGGCGGCCCGGTGGAGGCGCTGCTGAAGGTCGGCGGGAGCGAGCGCGGTTCGGGTGGCGGAAGCTGGACGGCGGTGGAGCTCCGGGAGCTTGTGGAGGCGGACCCGGGCGCGTATCCCCGCGCCTACGAGCCCACACAGATCCAGATCGGGCGCGGCTACGTCCTCCAGTTCTACTACTGCCTGGCCAACTCGAGGCACCTGCCGCGGACGATCATGCAGTGACCGGGGGGTGACCCCACCGCCCCGCATCGGCTCGAAACAGGGCGAGGAGAGCCGGACCTGCCCGTCCAGCTCGCTGAACACGTCCAGGTCCTCGCCCGCCTCGCAGCCCGGCCGCCTCTGCACCGCACCGCGCAGCCAGTCGCGCAGGTCCCGGGACCGTCCGGCGTCCGCAGAGGAAAACAGACGGCGGCACGCGGCTTGGACTACGACACCGCGGCAGCCGACACGGTGGTCAGCGGCTCCACCGGCGCGGTGCGGCGGGCCGCGGCCAGGTCGGCGGCGAGCTCGTCGATGGCGGCGCGGGTGACGTGACCGGTGGTCACGATGTGCGCGAGCCCGCCCTCGCACGCCAGGTGCCAGCGACGCGCCACGGCGGCCGGGGGCCGGTCGAAGCACACGGTCAGCGAGCCGGGGAACCTGCTCGGGTTCACCCCGGCCTCGGCCAGCCGGTCCACCGCGTAGGCGGCGACGTCCTGGCACCGGCTGATCATGGCGGCCACCCCGGTCTGCCCGAGCTCCTGCAGCCGCGCCCACAGCAGCAGCACCGCCAGCCCGGACCGCGAGCACGCCAGCGTATGGTCGGTGGTGGCCAGGTACTCGCCGCTGTCGGCCGCCGTCACCAGCTCGGCCCGGACCAGCGAGATCCCGGCCGGAACCGGCAGACCCAACACCTTGTGCGCGCTGATGTTCATCGAGTCGGCCGTGTCCGCGAAGCTCCACCGCGGCGCCGGATCGGTGTGGGCCGCGATCAGCGCGCCACCGGCGGCATCCACGTGCAGGTGCACCGGTCCGGCCACCGCCGCCGCCCGGCGCAGCTCACGGATGTCGTCGACCGCGCCCCGCATCGTCGACCCGCACGCCCGACCACAATCGCCCCCACCCGGCGCCGGTAGATCCGCCCCCGCGCGCGAAGCGCCGCCTGGTCGGCCAGATCCTGCGGATCCATGCTGCCGTCCGGCCGCGAGGCGACCGTCACCATCTCCACCCGCAGCACCTCGCACGCCCGCGCCACGCTGTGATGCGCCTGGTCCGACGCGTACACCACGGCGTCCGGCAGCGCCTGCCGCGCGGTGTACAGGCCGTGCAGCAGCGCCTCGCTGCTCGAGGACGCCACGTATCCGAACACCTGGGCGGGGTCGGCGCCGGCGACGTGCGCGAAGTACTCCAACACGGCGAGCTCGTACGTCTTGGCGCCGATGTTGGAGGCGTCGGTGGACTGCGGGTCGCCGGCGTTGTTGAACAGCACGCTCAGCAGCGAACCGTAGGCGCTCAGGTCGACGTTGGCGTTGCCGGGGAAGCCCAGCGTCCGGCTCTGGCGCCCGCGCATGCGGCGGGCGGCTTGGTTCAGGTGCTCGGCCGGGTCCCAGGGCAGCGCCCGGATGGCCAGGTCCGCGATGGTGGGGACGGGGACGACGCTCGCTCTCACGGGGGCTCCACAGGGCGTTCGGCACGGTGATGGTGTGCTTCCGTCTATCGCCCCATCCGCCCCTGGCGGCCCGGGCATCGCGGCCCGGTCCGCCAGGCGGGAGCCGACGGCGGGCAATCCCCGTACGCGTGCCGCCTTGCGGCACGCCCCCGGTGAGCGGCACCCAGCCGGATCGCGGCTGACTCCGGGCCTCGAGGACGTACTCCGGCCATCGTTGGTAGCAGCCCGCAGCGGACGTCTTGGGCGGTTACGCGGCCCGGCGCTGCGCCAGAGTGCGTACACGGGCGGCGTCGGCGGCCCGTACGCCCTCGCTGACCGGATCGAGCGGGATCAGGTGCCGGTGGAGCTCGCGGATGCGGACGTCGAGGTCGAGATGGATCCGCGTGCGCCGTGTCAAGCGGATCTCGGCGATGGTGCGCGGATGCACGGTAAGACGCCGGGCGAGCAACGTGGCGGGCCATCCGGCCCGTTCCAGATCGGCCAGCAGCCGTGACGCCTCGCGGGCACTGGTCAGGCCGGGCGTGGCCGGCAGGTGCCGCGGCGGCATGGCCACCCCCAGCACGGCGTCGGCGGTGGTGCGGGCGATCGGCCGGCTGACCCCGCGCAGCAGACGACGGACCAAGGTCACCGAGACCCCGGAACGGTCGGCGATGTCCTGGGCTGACATGCCCCGCACCTGCAGCCGCTGCGCCCACGCGATGGCCGCCCCAGGGGCCACCCGGGCGCTTCCCCGCTCTCGCAGCTCCGCGTCCCGCTGACGGCGCGCTCGTCGCGCCGCTTGCCGGCATACGACCAGGCGGCAGCCGTAGTCCGCGCACGACGCTTGCCCATGGCGAACGGTCGAGTTCTTCGGCCGCCGCGGCGCAGGTGTCGGCCGGGCGACGTCACGTGCGGGAACGATGCTCATGCGGTTGCCCTGCCAGATGGTCGTGGATTGCGGCACGCGAGGCGCCGGTCGGCACCGAAGGCCTGGTGCCTGCTCACGTCGGTGACCGTATCGGGCGGCTCCGACACAGGCAGGGCCGCACCGACAGACAGGACGGGACGGTCGCGACGGTGCCTTGCTGTCCCGTGGGACGGTGCGGGCAACGCGATCCGAGCGGCTTCGCGCGGTACGCCCTGGTCCAACCACGGCGGCGGCGGGCCAGAACACGATGCGGTGCACGGGGTCCGGCGTCTTCGCCCCGGGGGCCCGCCGTGGAGATGCCGCTATGGCTCCTAGGCGGCCGCCGTACGAAGGGAGCTGGGCTCTATCCGGCTTGGGCGCGTTCTGACGCCCCACCGGACCGTCCGTGGGCCCCGCACCAACCGGTACAGGGCCCGCAACGTTCCGGTATGCCGCCGAGCCTTGTCGGCAGGGAGCGTCCGCTCCTGCGGCGGGGCGGACAGCTCAGCGCTCGCCGCCGCTGCAGGAGAGGGTCGTGCTCAGGAAGCGTCCAGATCCACACCCGTGAGCTGGGGCATCGCCCGCAGAAAATCAGGGACACTGCGGAGTTCATCCAGCCGCTGTTCGTACGACTCGACACGCTGCGCGCAGTCCGCAGCAAGGTTGGTCAGCGGGCTCAGCAGATCAGTACTCGACGCGACGATGATCGAGTCGTAGTTGCCGAGATCGGAGCCGATCGTGAGGTCGAGGAAGATCCCGTCGTCTTCGAGGACGTCGCCTAGGGCCGGGCGTACTGGGCCCCGCAACGCGGCGGTGAGGCGCTCGAGGCGTTCGGCGCCTGGGGGAATGGCGAACACGGTGATCTCCGAGGAGGCGTCGAAGAGCACGGCGTGCAGCGCGGACACCATGTCCCGCAGGGTCGCCAGCGGGAACAGGCCCGCGCGACTGGCGTTCTCCACCTCCCACGCGGTGGGCTGAGGGCAGATCGTGAGCGCGGAGCGCCCGGGAACGAAGCCGTTGTCCCGCGACAGGGGGGTCAGTTGCTCGGCGTCGACGTCGTACTCCCAATCCACCATGATCGGCTCGCGTCCCAGCGTCTGTGTGGCGTCGTCGCGGTAGTACGTCGGAATCGCATAGCGGGCCAGCCCGTCCGTGAGGCGCCAGATCAGACCCACGTAGACGGCGATTTCCTCCATGTTGTTGTTGTTCACCGCCCATTCGGAGAACGGTGTCTGTCTCTGCGGCCATTCTCCGAACAGCCCTGGCCAGTGCCTGGACACAGGTATGTCGTCGCCCGGGAGGTAGTGGAAGATGTGGATGCCGTGGCGTGGGACGGCCTCGAACCGGATGGGATGCACGGCGACAACCTAGCCGTCACCGATCGCTGAAGCCCGCGCATATCGCGTCACCCCTTCACTGGCGAGAGCGCCCCTCTGACAGGGCCCGTGCCGACATCGGTGACGGTGCCGTCTTCGCTCGAGGCACGATCGACGCTGGCAATGCGGTGCCGGGGGCGTTCCTGGTGGCGGGACGCGGGCGTCGAATGCCGTGCCGGGCCCTGGTACCGGGCGGCGGGCGTTGCGCCGGGCGGCCCGTGACCTGACCAGGCTCCCCGCCAGAGCGGCACATTGGGCTCCGACCCGCCTCTGCTTCGCCGACCTGAAGGACGTCGATCCCGGTGACCTCCATACGCACCCGCCAGCCCACCGCTCCCGTACCGGTATCGGCCTGAGAGCGGCGGTCATGGCGCACAACGCAACGGCGACCGCCGCCCCGAGGGCGCATCGCGCAACGAGGTGGAGTCCGGTGGTGGCCCGGGTGCACGCCCTGCGGGCGTGCGACGGGCTGGCCACGTCGGTCGCGGCGTACGTGACGCCGGTCGTGGTGTATCAGCTGACCGGGTCGACGGCCTGGGCGGGCGTCGTCTTCGTCGCCGAGTGGCTGCCGCGGCTGCTGGCGATCGGTGTCGGCGGCTCGCTGGTCGACCGGGTACCGGCCCGCACCGTGATGCTGGTGGCCGGTCTCGCCTGCGGCGGCCTGGTCGCGGCCGGCATGGCCGCGTACGCGGCCGGGGCAGGGCCGTTGGCGATCGCCGCGGTCGGTGTCGGCTGCGGCGTGGCGGCCGAGGTCACCTATCTCGCGGCGGAGTCGCTGGGCGCCACCGTGGCAACGGGCCCCCGCGCTGCGGGCGTTCAGGCCGCACAGACCGCCATCGACCAGGGCGCCATCCTGACCGGCCCTCTCCTGAGCGGCGCCCTGCTGCTGCTCGGCCCGCAGTACGGCCTCGGCCTGATTGCGATGCTGTCGCTGACGGCCGCCGCTCTCGCCCGAACCGTCGCCGCCCGCGCCCACCCCGCCTACCCCGCCTCCCGGGAGTCGCAGCCCGCCGCCGAGACGGACAGCCGGGGCCTGCGCGGCGTTCTGGGCCCTAAGCGAAGCTTCGGCGGCGTACCGGGCGTTCTCCTGTGCGCGGGCGGCGATCAGGGAGCCTTCGGCGAGGGGCCGTTGGACCTGGTGGATGTGGGTGGCGGCGAGGTCGTCCTTGCGCTGGGCCGTGTACTGGCCGGTGCTGACGAACTCGTGGATCAGCTCAGGTGGCCCGGCGAGCGCGATCTTCGCGGCGGCCTGGAGTTCGGCGCCGCCGGTCTCGGCGAGGTGGGCGGTGATGACGCGTTCGTCGGACAGTCGCTCGCCGTACTGGCCGATGCGCAGGAACTTCGCGAGGACCGAGCCGTTTCCGTCGGCCAGTGCCGCCTTGGCGGCGCCGCTGACGCCGGGGCCGCCGGTTTCGGCAAGGCGGGCGACCTCGACCCTCATGTCGTCGCGTCCGGCCTGGTACTGGCCGGACGCGTAGAAGGCCTCGACCTGTTCCGGGGTGCCGGTGCTCAAGGCTTCCGCAGCGGCGGTACGGACGGAGGCGTAGGGGCTCTGGTCGCTCAGGTCGACGACACGCTCGCGTACGTCGTTGGCCTCCTTCCAACGGGTGCGCAGGTAGTCCAGGACGTCCTGATCGGTGCCCGACAGCGCGCGGGCGGCGGCTTCCTAGTGCCACGGGCCGAGCAGTTTCAGCGCCTGCATGGCAAGTTGGCGGCTCTTGGCGGCGGTGGCCTGGATGTCGACGTCGGGCCGTCCGGCCTCCTCGGCCAGCGCGGTCGCGGTGTCGTCGAGAGACAGGGCCTCGACCTGGGGGGTCGCGGAGGCCGAGATCGCGGCTTCGGAGGTGGTCTTCATCGAGCGGGCACGCTCGATGGCCGCGTCTGTGCGGGTCGTCAGTCGGCCGCTTCGGTTTCCCGGGCCAGGTCGAAGGTGTCCTTGGCCTTGTTCACCGCAGCGGTCGCGCTGCTAGCCGCCGCCTTGGCCGCATTGTTCACGAGACGTCGGCCCGTTCGCGGATCTCCACCGCTGTCTCGAGCATCTGCCGAGTGCTGGTGAACCAGTCCTGCAGATTCAGGTCCACGATCAGCTCGTCGGCGCCCGCTTCTGCTGCCGTGTGGATGTCGTCGATGATCTGGTCGAGAATGCCGACGAACGCGGCACGGTCCGGCCCTGCCGGACGCTCGGTGAAGGTGGCATTCCCCACCGCAACCATCTCCATCTGGTTCGTGTCCCGGCCATACTCGGAAGCCATTTCCCGGATGCGGTTCCAGCTTGCACGCAGTGCTGCGGCTCCGGCCGGCCCGGGGGTGGTGAGTATCGGCAGCCAGCCGTCTGCGCGTTGCGCGATGCGCTGTACCGCCTTGGTACTGGTGCTGCGGCCCAGGTTGCTGCTACCGCCGCCCAGCATGACGGGAATGTGCGATACGGGCTTGGGCAGAACCGACGCCTTGTTGATGACCGTACGGGGACCCCGGTAGGTGACCGGGTCCGGCCCCCACACGGCGTCAAAAACGTCCAGCGTCTCGTCGAGGAAGCGCCCACGATCCGCTGGCGTGGCGCCAGTGGCCTGAAGCTCGTCGGTGGACCAGCCGGTGCTCAGACCCGCGACGATGCGGCCGCCGCTGATCTGATCGATGGTGGCCAACTGCTTCGCCAACTGGACGGGCGTGTGGAGCGCGGCGATCAAAACGGCAGTACCCAGGCGTACCTGTTCGGTCGCCACCACCGCTGCCGTCAGGACTGCCAGGGGGTCGGCCGCCTGCCGCTGAGCTTCGGGCCACGGCACGTTCGGCGGGGCATACGGTTCGACGGGAGTCTCCGGGAAGAGAAGCCGTTCATACGTCCACAAGCTGCTGTAGCCGGCCGCTTCCGCCGTTCTGGCCGCTTCGACCACGTCGTGTTGCAGGTCTACTCCCAACCTCTGGGGCAGACGAAGTCCAAGTCTCATGGGTGATCTCCGGTGTAGTCGTGACATGCGTTAGCTCTCCGCGGGCACTGAGCAAGGGGTAAGCCCGCCGCCGACGGTGCGTCGAACTGGTGATCGCCGGCAGGCCTCCTGGGATCAAGCACCAGCCGACCCGCCAGCCACTTGCTCGGAACTCAACCGCGGACCGAGTGGCTATTGTCGAGGTCGGCGATTTCGACGTCCGACAGCTGGATTCCGGCCGCCGCGATGTTCTCCTCCAGGTGCGCCACCGACGACGTCCCGGGTATCGGGAGCATCACCGGCGACCGGTGCAGCAACCAGGCCAGCGCGAGCTGCCCCGGGGTGGCGCCGTGTGCGGCAGCGGCGCTCGCGAGCGGGCCGCCGGTGCGGGCCAGCCGGCCCACCGCGATCGGGTTCCACGGGATGAAGGCGATGCCGTGGCGCTCCGCGTACTCCAGCACGTCGTCGTGCGCACGCTCTACGAGGCTGTACTGGTTCTGCACGGACACGATCTCCGCGATGGTCCGGTCCTCCTTCAACTGCTCGACACCGACCTCGGACAGTCCGATGTGCCGGATCTTGCCTTCCCTCTGCAGCTCCGCAAGGGTGCCGACCTGCTCGGTCAGCGGGAGCTTGGGGTCGACGCGGTGCAGCTGGTACAAATCGATGCGTTCCACCCCGAGGTGCCGAAGGCTTAGTTCCGTCTGCTGCCTCAGGTACTCGGGCCGCCCCAGCGGAACCCGCCGGTCGGGCCCCTGACGACTGATCCCGCCCTTGGTCGCGATCACCACACCCGCGTCGTAGGGATGCAGGGACTCGCGGATGATCTGCTCACTGACGAACGGACCGTAGGAGTCCGCGGTGTCGATGAAGTTGACGCCCAGCTCCACGGCCCGACGCAGAACCCGTACCGCCCCGGGCCGGTCAGCCGGCTCCCCCCAGGTACCCGGCCCAGTGAGGCGCATCGCTCCGTATCCGAGACGGTGGACCGGGAGATCCCCGCCGAGGAGGAACGTTCCACTGGCAACTGCAGGCTTTTCGTCACTGATCACGATGGTCCCTTCTCTTGTGGGTCCGTGCGTTTCGGGAAGGCATCGAACTGTGACGTCCGACGTCACCCAGGACGGAGTGCCACCGGTGAAGGACATCACCCCGGCCGGGCCTTCTCGCTACGGCTCCGCGCGTACCCGACCCGGGCATCTGGCCCCGCTCTGCCGAAGATGCGGCATCGGGCACCGACGGTGCGTTGCCACTGGCTCGTGAGCGCGTGGTCGCATCCCGGCCGGGAGTCAACGTTCGAGCGTGCGCATGCTGGCTTCGTCGTGGGTCGCGCCGGCGGCCGGGGGGAGGCTGTTGAGTTCTTCGAGCTGTTCGGTCGTCAGTTCCAGGGTGTCGGCGGCGGTGTTCTCCTCGACGCGTGCCACGCGCTTGGTGCCGGGGATGGGGGCGATGTCGTCGCCCTGGGCCAGCAGCCAGGCGAGGGCGATCTGCGCCGGGGTGGCTCCCGCTTCGGCGGCGATGGCTTGGATGTCGTCGGCGATGCGCAGGTTGTGCTGGAAGTTCTCGCCGGTGAAGCGGGGGTTGTTCTTGCGCAGGTCGGTGTCGTCGAAGCCGCTGGTGGAGCGGATGTGCCCGGTGAGGAAGCCGCGGCCCAGGGGGGAGTAGGGCACGAATCCGATGTTCAGTTCCCGCAGCAGCGGCAGCACCCGTGCCTCGGCGTGGTCCCGGGCCCACAGGGAGTACTCCGACTGGACGGCTGTGATGGGGTGCACGGCGTGGGCGCGGCGGATCGTCTCCGGTCCGGCCTCGGACAGGCCGATGTGGCCGATCTTGCCCTCCTGGACGAGTTCGGCCAGCGTCCCGACGGTGTCCTCGATGGGCGTGCCGGGGTCGACCCGGTGCTGGTAGTACAGGTCGATGTAGTCGGTGCCCAGCCGCTTGAGCGATCCTTCGACCGCGGTGCGGATGCTGGCCGGGCTGCTGTCGAGCTGCCCGGACGGCCGGCCGGTATGCGAGATCATGCCGAATTTCGTCGCCACCACGGCCTGGTCGCGGCGGCCCTTGAGTGCCTTGCCGAGGAGTTCTCGTTGATGTACGGGCCGTACACCTCTGCGGTATCGAGGAACGTGACCCCCAGGTCAAGGGCCCGGTGGATGGCGCGGATCGACTCGGCGTCGTCCGTGTTGGCGCCGGTGTAGGCGTAGGACATCGACACCAGGCCCAAACCGATACGGGAGACGTCCAGGTCCCCCAGCTTGATGTGCTTCATCGTGCTTCTCTCATTTCTCCGTCGGTTGTCGGAATCACTGGTGTTGCCCCCGGCTTCGTGGCTCATCGCCTTGTCGCTGATTCGCCCCGGCTGTGGCTGGTCCGTGCGAGTGGGCGGCGGGGGAGTAGTGAGGGCCTGATCCGCTCTTCGCTACGTTGAGCCACAGGGCGGGTGGCGGCTGTACCGGAACAGGGCCTCACCGGTCGTCGTGGACAGGTCAAGCGTCCAGGGGACGCCAAGCGGGGCCGTCGGCGTCCCGCCGGACGTGGCCGAACACCACATCTGCGAAGTGAATGCCGAACCCGATCGTGTCGGGCTCTTCCAACGCGGCGACGAGACGGCGGCGGTAGTCGGCTGCCGGTACGGGGTCGCCGTCGAAGGCCAAGGACCATTCGGGGTGTTCGACCTGGATCGGTGAGAGCATGGCGTCACCGAAGGCGATCAGCCGCTGCCCGCCCGAGGTGATGACGTACTCGGCATGTCCGGGCGTGTGACCGGCGCCGATCCGCATCCGTACTCCCGGGAAGATCTCCTGCCCGTCCGCAACGGTGCGGACGTGCGGTGCCAGCCCGGCCATCTCCGTGGTCATGCCCTGCGCCTCCAGCACATCGCGCTGGGCCCATTCCGGTTCGGACAGCAGGTAGTCGGCATGGGCGAACGCGGGCCGGTCACCGCCTGGGGCGGGATGCCAGGCCCAACCGATGTGGTCCTGGTGCAGGTGAGTGAAGGCCACCGCCTCGATCTCCTCGGGCCTGCGGCCGAGGGCGGCCAGGCTGTCCAGGAACGCACCGCCGCCCATCTCGGCGACCGGGCCTTCCGCGGCGTGCGAGTCGTGCGGCCCGATCCCCACGTCGATCAACAGTGCGCGGTCGCCGTTCTCCACCAGCAGGCCGCCGATACTCACGGCCAGATTGCCGGACTCGTCCAAGAACTCAGGTCGGGCGGCCCACACCTCGCTGGTGGTATCGGGAAGCAAATCGCGCGGCCTGATCCGCGCCACTCCGTCCGGTACGTAGGTCACCGTCACGTCGCCCAGCCGTATCGACCGGACGCCCGCCGGCTGCGTCAGCCGCTCGCCGAGGTCTGCCGTGGAATACGTCATGTCGCTTGTCCTCCGATGTCGGACTCGTCGTTGCGTCGCCCATGAAGCGATGACTCCACCGTAAGCATCAAGCTTGAATAATGCAAACTTTAACGATTATGACTTGATGGATTTGATAGGGTGGGATGCATGACGAACCCCCTGGAGCAGACCGCTGCCGAGCGAAGGGTGTGCGGCCTGGTGAAGGGGCTGGCCCAGCAGATCGACGATCATGTACGGGTACGCGCCGCCACACTGGGCCTCACCGTGCCCCAGGTAACCGCGCTGCGTGAGATGACCGGACCGATGACCATGCGAGAGCTCGCCGAACGCATGAGCTGCGAACCCTCCAACACCACCTTTGTCATCGACAAGCTTGAGAAACAGGGCCTGGTCGAACGCCGCCCGCACCCCACCGATCGCCGCGCCAAGCACCTCGTCCTCACCACCGAGGGCAACACCCTCCGCGACCAGGTTCTCGAAGTCCTCGCCCAGGACTCACCCCTGGACGGCCTGGACCCTCAGCAGCAGCGCGTCCTTCGAGACCTGCTCGAGCAGGTCGTTGTCCGCCCCTGAGCCGGCTCCGACAAATGGGGTCCCAATTGCCGCGCATGACGAAGGTGGCGATGGCGGTCCTGTCTTCCTTGGCTAACTGACGTTTCAGAATGAGATCGACGTGCCGACTGGGGGAAGCACACGCGTTGCACAGGTCCGGACACACTGCCTCGAGCCAGTGTTCCCCCGGCGGCGTGCCGTGGGTCAGGGGTGGCGGAAGCCCCGTTCGGGGTTGCGGGCCCGGTCCTCGTCGAACGGGGCGAACCAGTCCAGCGGAGCGATGTTGACCATGCCCAAGGCCTGGTTGATGTCGTTGTCGCTGTCCTCGATGCCGTCCAGGGCGTCATCGAACAGCACCAGCACGTCATGGTCCTCAAACAGCAGGTCGGAGCACGCGTACCAGTCGAAATCGCGGGCCGCGGCCGGCAGCCCCTCTACGGTCTGGGCGACCACGCGGGGTCGGTTGTGGTGGATGTTCTGGGCTCGGCGGATGCCCAGGTGCAGGGCCATCTCCTCACCCGTGCACAGCGGCACCACACCGCCCTTGGCGAGGTCGGCGGCCAGGTCATCGAAAGTCCGCGCCATCTGCCGCCGCCAGTAGCCGTCCTGCCGCAAGGTCACCGGCGGCAAGGCACCGAACAGCCCGCCCGCGCCCCGCGGCAACGGCTCGTCGCCCAGGGCAGCGACCTCCTGCCACGCCTCCTGCGACGCCTGCTCCATGGCCAGACGGAGCACGGCTGCCGTCCGCGGGGTCAGGACCTGGTCCTCCTCGTCCGCGGGCCAGTCCTCCTCGTCCAGATCCTCAAAGTCGACACCACCGAACCGGGACCGATCATTGAGGCGTTCCCGCACCCGATGGGCGGCCTGTTCGGGAGCGGCCATCGAGGTGTCCAGGATCAGCAAGTCATCGCTGAACTCGACGGCCTCCAAAAGCATCCCGGCCTGCTCCAGCAGCAGCGCCCCCACGGCGCCAGACGCCCCGGCCCGGGGGAAGACGACGGCGTAGTGGTTGTCGGTCAGCCGGTCGACGACGGCAGCGGCCACCCCGGCCACCGTCAGCGGGTCGTCCCAGGGCGGTGTCATCTCGCACCGGTCGAGGACCAGTACATTGCCGGGCATCTCGATCAGCTCTTCGAAGTCGTCGGTGAACGACCCGTCCGGGTCCAGTAGCTGCTGCGACACCTCGGCGACGAAGGAGCCCTCGTCGGTCAGGCGCTCGCGCAGATCGTCGGCCTTCCACCACAGGCCCGGGTGGCCTGCACGCTACCCACCGTCTCACCGTCGGCGATGACGAGCACCTGCCAGGTCTGCGTGCCTGAGCCGGCCGGGTCCAGCAACCGGTCGCTGTGACGGAACTCCAGCGTCAGCCGCGCCGGGTCCGCCGGCGTCCGGACAGTGGCGGCGGCTGCGTGGTCGGTCATCGACGTCCTCCCGGGCCGCGCCGTGAACGAGGTGAGTGGTCGGCGTGGCCGGGCCAGCCTAAGGGCGCGCAGACGGCACTGGAGGCGATACCCGATCCTGGCACCCAGCAGGTGGACACGCAGCCTGCGAACCGCTGATGTCCACCCTTGGTGGGAGACATCAGGCGGTGACGGGCTCGTCGGCCTTCAGGCCGGCGTCAACGATGAGCGGAGGTAGGCCGCCTCGGCACGACTGCGGGTCGATGCCGTCGACCAGCTCGGCCAGCAAGGCATACAGGCGGCTGATCATCGCGAACCACGACGGCTCGGCGAACCGGGGGCCGAGCACCCGCACCGACCAGAAGACGGACAGGCACCGCACCAGGTGCGGCCCTGAAAGCGTCACGGTCACCATGCCCGCCGTGCCGCGCTCGACGCGGTCGCAGGGAAAGGGCTCAGCAAAGACCCGGATGCAGGAGACGAGCAGGATGTGCGTGGCAGGGAAGGCGATCCTTTCCACGAACCGCCACGTGTCCCCGTGGCACACGATCGTCACGGACGAGATGCCGGCAGCCTGCTCCAGAACAAGCGAGTGGCGGCGCGCAAACCGCCGCCATCGCTCCCGGTCCTCCGCCGCCGCCCGACGCCGCCGCCTCCACGCGGCCCACCGTTCTTTGACAGGTCTCACGAACCCTCCTTCAGGGCGTCGCCGCGATCAGACGGCACCGGGCGCTCGACCATCGGACAAGGCTTGTGCGGCTGGGCAAGCGGCAACTGCCGACGCCATCGTGCCCCGCCGTATAACCGATGCACTGGCATGCAACAGGTGGTCCCGCTGTCCGGGACAGCACCTGGTGCTACCGGTGATCCCGGACCGCGCAGCGGACCACAGCGGCGTCCCCCTCCGTTGCCCGCGCGGATGTCGCCTGGTCTGCGGGCAGGGGGCGTTGGCCCTGTCTGGAACCAGGGCCGGGTCTGGCTCATCATCGTGTGATGGCTGAGCAGGTGGATCTGGCGCGGTTGCGGAGCTTGCTCGAGGGCGTGCTGGGCACGTTGTACGAGCGGTACCGGCACCAGGACCTGCCGGAGCTGTGCGACCGCCTCCACCTTCCGCCGCCGCCCGCCAACGATGACGGCGGCCCCACCAAGCACCAGCGTTTGACGGCCAGCTTGCAGGCCTGCCCGGACGGCCGTCTGCCCCAGGTCGCCGAGGCCGTACTGGACAGCGAGGTGCTCCTCACCGCCGAACGTCATGCTCTGCAGGACGTGGTGTGGCTCGGCCGCCATTACGTCGAGGTCCCCGACCGCACCCGGCGGGAGCTGGCCAAGGACCTCAACCTGGACGACTACCTGGAATACCCGGACCGCTTCCTCGCCATGCTGGGCCGGCTATGGGATCTCGGGGACGACTGGCTGGGGGAGTGGGGCACCCCCACGGTCAGCCTGCGCGACGAGATTGCGCGCCACGTCATCAGATTCCGCGACGACTGGAGCGCGGAAGACCTCTTCGAGCGCCTCGGCGCGTTCGAGGCACCCCACCCCCGGTTCGGGCGCTTTCTCGAGGGATTGGTCTCAGCCGCGGTCCTGCCCGACGAGCACGCGCAGCGCCGCTTCGTGGACCTGGCTAACGAGCACCTGCAGCCGGTGGGCGCGCCCCGACATCCGCTTCACCAGCGCAATCGACAACGACATCGAGATCGCCGCACGCGCCGACAAGGTCCTGGTCTATGACACGCCCGTCGGTAAGGACGGGCTGCTCTGGCGCGACCTGCTGTCCTGGTGGCAGGCCACCCGAGGCACCACCGACCCAGGAGAGGCGAGCCGGGGTCTGTACGAGCGGATGAAGGCGTCCCTGCCTCCCGGATCCCCGGGACAGCGTCACCTGTTCTGGCTGTACCACCATCTGTACAAGGACGTCTTGCACGAGGTGCCCGCCCTCCTGCCGGAGATCTGGATGCACTGGGACCACAAGACCGTCCGCGAACGCGGCGAGAACGCCATGCAGAACCTGCGCATGGACTTCCTCATGCTCCTGCCAGGCCGCAGACGCGTGATCATGGAGGTCGACGGCAGCCAGCACTGCACCCGCGACAACGGAGCCGTGCCCGACAGCGGGAAGTACGCCGCGACCATGGCCGGCGACCGCGACCTGAAGTTCCGGGGCTACGAGGTGTTCCGCTTCGGCCACGACGAACTACGCGACCGCGACCGCGCCCGCCCTGTGGCCGCCGACTTCTTCCGGCAGCTGCTCAACCGCCCGCCCAGCGATCACTCCTGAAGCCGTCGCCCATCCGCGCGTGACTTCGCGTGCAGTGGCGGGGGCGGGGGGCGGAGCCCCAAGGG
>NZ_JARAVO010000153.1:0-22616 GCF_033792805.1 Streptomyces sp. PA03-1a | reverse complement strand
CTTCTTTTGCTCTTCTTGTTTTTTTTTTCAATTTTACCGCTACCACTGTTCTTCACACAGGTATTGTCGTCGGCTGAGTAAGATGGGTATAAGGGCACGGGCACGCAGCCGCCGACGGACCGGCGCACCGCACCTCGGATGGCCCGCCGCGGGCGCTACATCAGGCCCGCGCTGCGGGCGCGGGCCACGGCGGGGGCGATCGCCTCGCCGAGGACCGCGACGTCCTCCGCGGTCGAGGTGTGCCCGAGGGAGAAGCGCAGGGAGCCCCGCGCGAGGTCGGGGTCGGCGCCCATGGCGAGGAGGACGTGGCTGGGCTGGGGGACGCCGGCGGTGCACGCGGACCCGGTGGAGCACTCGATGCCCTGGGCGTCGAGCAGCATCAGCAGGGAGTCCCCCTCGCACCCGGGGAAGGAGAAGTGGGCGCTGGCGGGGAGGCGGCCGCCGGGGGCGGGGTCACCGTTGAGGATGGCCTCGGGGACGGCTTCGCGGACCCGGGCGACCAGGTCGTCGCGCAGGGCGCCGATCTCCCGGGCGAAGTCCTCGCGCCGCTGCGCGGCGAGCGTGCCGGCAACGGCGAACGCGGCGACCGCGGGGACGTCGAGCGTGCCGGAGCGTACGCCGCGCTCCTGGCCGCCGCCGTGGAGGAGGGGGACCGGGCCGATCTCGCGCCGGAGCACCAGTGCCCCGACGCCGTACGGCCCGCCGACCTTGTGCCCGGTGACGGTCATCGCGTCGAGCCCGGAAGCCGCGAAGTCGACCTCGACCTGCCCGAGGGCCTGGACGGCGTCGGAGTGCAGCGGCACCTCGAACTCCCGGGCCACCGCGCTGAGTTCCGCCACCGGGAAGATCGTGCCGACCTCGTTGTTGGCCCACATCACCGTGGCGAGGGCCACATCACCCGGGTCGCGGGCGATGGCCTCGCGCAGGGCCTCGGGGTGGACGCGGCCGTAGGCGTCGACCGGAAGCCACTCGACCCGGGCGCCCTCGTGCGTGGCGAGCCAGTCGACGGCGTCGAGAACGGCGTGGTGCTCGACGGGGCTGGCGAGGACCCGGGTGCGCCGGGGGTCGGCGTCGCGGCGGGCCCAGTACAGACCCTTGACCGCCAGGTTGTCGGCCTCGGTGCCGCCCGCGGTGAAGACGATCTCGCTGGGGCGGGCGCCGAGCGCGGCGGCCAGGGACTCCCGGGACTCCTCCACCGTGCGCCTGGCCCGGCGGCCGGCCGCGTGGAGGGAGGATGCGTTGCCCGTGACGGCGAGGTGCGCGGTCATCGCCTCGACGGCCTCGGGCAACATCGGGGTCGTGGCGGCGTGGTCGAGGTAGGCCATGATGAGCGTGATTCTACGGGCGCCGCGGCCCCCTCCCGGACCGAGGCCCGTCCCGGGGCCCACCGCGCCGGGTGGTGCCCCGCTACAGGTGGAGCTCCTCCGCCGCGGTGGTGCGCCGGTGCCAGGCACGGGGGGCGCGCCAGTGGAAGCGCATGGCCAGCAGCCTGAGGACGAAGGCGCTGATGACGGCGAGCACCCCGGTGCCGGGGGTCAGGGCCTCGAATTTGATGAGCACGACCACGACGGTGGCCCCCACGATGGCCGGCACCGCGTACAGGTCGCGGTCCCAGCGCAGCAGGGAGGGGACCTCGTTGCCGAGCAGGTCGCGCAGGACGCCGCCGCCGACGGCGGTGGCGAGCCCGAGGGTGGCGGAGGCGGTGAGGTTGAGGCCGTAGTCATAGGCCTTGGTGGTGCCGGCGACGCAGAAGAGGCCGAGGCCGGCGGCGTCGAAGATGTTGATGGTGGTGTTGATCCGCTCGACCTGGGGGTGCAGGAAGAACACCACCGTGGTGGCGATCAGCGGGGTCAGGAAGTAGCCGAGGTCGGTGAAGGCGGCCGGCGGGACCGCCCCGATGATCAGGTCCCTGATCAGCCCTCCGCCCAGCGCGGTGACCTCTGCGAGGACCGCCATGCCGAAGACGTCGTAGTTCTTGCGTACGGCGAGCAGCGCGCCGGAGATCGCGAAGACGAAGATTCCGACGAGATCGAGCACGTGCTGGACGGAGTGGCTGAACAGTTCGGTTTGCACCGGCCCCATTGTGCCGGGTGGGTGGCTAGGCCTTTTCGGCCGTCTTCCCGGCCGCGCCGCTGCCGGAGTCGCCGGTGTTCTCCGGGTGGTGGCAGGCCACCTGGTGCCCGGTGGCCAGGGTGGCCAGCGGGGGCTCCGTGGTCTTGCAGACCTCGGTCGCCTTCCAGCAGCGGGTGTGGAAGCGGCAGCCGGGCGGCGGGGCGATCGGCGACGGGACGTCGCCGGTCAGCAGGATCCGCTCGCGCTTGGCGCGCCGCTTCGGGTCCGGCACCGGCACCGCGGAGAGCAGCGCGTTGGTGTACGGGTGCATCGGCTTGGTGTACAGGTCCTCGCGGTCGGCGACCTCGACGATCTTGCCGAGGTACATGACCGCGATGCGGTCCGACACGTGCCGGATGACCGACAGGTCGTGCGCGATGATCACGTAGGTCAGGCCGAGCTCGCTCTGCAGGTCGTCCAGGAGGTTGACCACCTGGGCCTGGATGGAGACGTCGAGCGCCGACACCGGCTCGTCCGCGACCACGAGCTTGGGCTTGAGCGCCAGCGCGCGGGCGATGCCGATGCGCTGCCGCTGACCGCCGGAGAACTCGTGCGGGTAGCGGTTGTAGTGCTCGGGGTTGAGGCCGACCAGTTCCAGGAGGTTCTGCACCTCCTTCTTCACCCCGTTCTCCGTCTGCACCTTCTGCAGCCGGAACGGCGCGCCGACGATGGTGCCGACGGTGTGCCGCGGGTTGAGGGAGGAGTACGGGTCCTGGAAGATCATCTGCACGTCGCGGCGGAGCGGGCGCATGCCCGCGGTGCCCAGGTGCGTGATGTCCCGGCCCTCGAACTCGATCTTCCCACCGGTCGGTTCGAGCAGCCGGGTGATCAGCCGGCCCATGGTGGACTTGCCGCAGCCGGACTCGCCGACCACGCCGAGGGTCTCCCCGGGGTTGACGTGGAAGTCGATGCCGTCGACGGCCTTGACCGCGCCGACCTGGCGCCGCAGCAGACCCTTGGTGATCGGGAAGTGCTTGACCAGGCCGCTCACCTTGAGCAGCGCATCCGACCCGTCGGCGGTCGACTGCTGGGGGATCGTCATCTCCTGGCCTTTCACAGCTTCGGCGCAATCTCTTCGGTCCAGATGCGCTCCCGGTCCGCCGCGCCCAGGTGGCACGCGGCGTGGTGCCGGCTGCCGACCTCGCGCAGTTCCGGAACGACGGTGGTGCTGGCGCCGCCGGTGAGCTCCGCGTACGGGCAGCGCGGGTGGAAGGCGCAGCCGGACGGAATGTTGATGAGGCTCGGCGGCGAGCCCTTGACCGGGTTGAGCCGTTCGGTGCGCTCACGGTCCAGGCGGGGCATCGAGCCGAGCAGGCCCCAGGTGTAGGGGTGTTGCGGCTCGTAGAAGACCTTGTCGGCCGGTCCGCGCTCCACGCAGCGTCCGCCGTACATCACCAGGATGTCGTCCGCGAGCTCGGCGACGACGCCGAGGTCGTGGGTGATGATGATGACCGCGGAGCCGAACTCCTTCTGCAGGTCCCGGATGAGGTCCAGGATCTGCGCCTGCACGGTCACGTCGAGCGCGGTGGTCGGCTCGTCCGCGATGAGCAGGTCGGGGTTGTTGGACAGCGCCATGGCGATCATCGCGCGCTGCCGCATGCCCCCGGAGAACTGGTGCGGGTAGTCGTCGACGCGCTTGTCGGGCTGCGGGATGCCGACGCGGTCGAGCATCTCGATCGCGCGCTTGCGGGCCACGGCCTTGGACACGTCGTGGTGCACCCGGTACGCCTCGACGATCTGCGCGCCGACGGTGAAGTAGGGGTGCATCGCGGACAGCGGGTCCTGGAAGATCATCGCGGCGTCCTTGCCGCGCAACCGACGGACCTCGTCCGGGTCGGCCGAGAGCAGTTCCTTGCCGTCGAGCCAGATCTCGCCGGACATCCGGGCCCTGCTGCGGCCGTACTGGCCGGCCCGGTGCAGACCCATGATCGCCAGGGACGTCACCGACTTGCCGGAGCCGGACTCGCCGACGATGCCGAGGGTCTTGCCCTTCTCCAGCTGGAAGGAGAGGCCGTCGACGGACTTCACCAGACCGTCGTCGGTCGGGAAGTGCACCTTGAGGTCGCGGACCTCCAGGAACGCCGTGGGCTGCCCCGCCTTCCCGGCCACCGGCTCGTTCGGCGCGGCATCCGCCCCGGTGCCGGACTTCTGGATGGGGAGGTCGGTCATGACAGCCTCACGCGCGGGTCGACGACGGCGTACAGCAGGTCTACGAGGAGGTTGGCCACCACCACGGCGACGGCCGCGATCAGCGTGACGCCGAGGATCAGCGGGAAGTCCTTGTCCGAGATCGCCTTCACCGCCGCCTGGCCGATGCCGGGCAGGCTGAACGTCGTCTCGGTGAGGATCGCGCCGCCGACGAGGGCGCCGAGGTCCATGCCGAGGATGGTGAGCACCGGGGTCATCGTCGAGCGCATGGCGTGCTTGCCGATGACGACCGGCTCGCGCAGGCCCTTGGCACGCGCGGTGCGGATGTAGTCCTCGCCCATGATCTCGAGCATGGTGGCCCGGGTCATCCGGGCGTACATGGCGGCGTAGAGGAACGCGAGCGTGATCCAGGGCAGGAGCATGCCGCCGAACCAGCCGGATGGTGAATCACCGAACGGCACGTACTGGCCGTCGATCCATCCGAGCCCGTAGACGACCACCGCGAGGGCGATCATGCCGGTGAAGTAGATGGGGAGCGAGACGCCGGCCAGCGCCACCGTCATCAGGGAGCGGTCCAGTACGGAGCCGCGCTTGAGGGCGGAGACGACACCGGTGCCAACGCCGACGATCACCCAGATGACGCAGGCGCCGGCGGCCAGCTGCAGGGTCACCGGGAGACGGTCCGTCAGGACCGGCCAGATCGCCTGCTCGTTGCGGAAGGAGTAGCCGAAGCAAGGAGCGGGGCAGTGCGTGACGTCCGCGCCGTTGGCGTAGTCACGCCCGGCGAACAGCCCCCACAGGAACTTGCCGAACTGCACGAGGATGGGATCGTCGAGGCCCATCTTCTTCCGAATGCCCTCGAGGGAGGCCGGATCCGCCTGCTTCCCGATGAAGTAGGTGGCGGGGTCGACTCCGACCCATTTGGGGATCAGGAAGAAGATCCCGAAGGTCACCAACGTGATGACCAGCAACATGACGACGACAGCGAACAGTCGCCGGATGATGTATGCAAGCACTGTGCTCGGCCCGGCGGCGGCCCGGGGGTTCCCCGGGCCGCCGCACGCGGCCATCACCTGCCCTTCGTGCCTAGCGGGTGTGGCACTCGATCGATTCGAGGGTTGTTACTGCACGCCCAGCGACGCGTAGTCGTAGCGGCCGTTGTACGCGTCGGCCGTGTAGACGTTGGTCAGGCGGGAGCTGCGCCAGATGATGTTCTTCTCGAAGGTGAAGGGCAGGTAGTACGCGCCCTCGGAGACCTTCTGGTTGATCTGCTTGTACAGATCGGCCGCGGCGTTCGGGTCGGTCTGCTGCAGCGCCTGGTCGAACAGGCCGTCGATCGACTTGTCCTTGATCTCGGCGAAGTTGTTGTTGCCGCTCTCCAGGATGAACCGGCTGTCGACCAGCGGCTGGAGGAAGCCCTGGCCCGACGGGAAGTCGGCGCCCCAGCCCATGATGATGATGCCGTAGTTCTTCGACTTGACCGTCTTCGGGGCACCGATGATGCCGGAGGTCTGCGCACCGTCGAACTCGTCGAGCTCGGTGGTGATGCCGACCTTCTTCAGCGACTCCTGCAGCGACTCGGCCGTGGCGATCTCGATCGGCTTGTTGTTGCGGACCGCGATCGTGGTCTTGAAGCCGTTGGGCTGGCCGCAGGCCTTGAGCTCCTTCTTGGCCTCTTCGACGTTGCCCGAGGTGTCCTTCAGGACGTTGTACGGGTCGTAGTTGGCGTCGGCGCCCTTGATGCCCAGCGGGAGCATGTTGGGGGCGATGGCGCCACCGGCCTGCGGGCCGCCACGGGCGGTCTGCAGCGACTTGTGGTCGGCCGCGAGGATGACCGCCTTGCGGCAGTGGATGTTGTCCATCGGCTTGACCGTGGTCGGGAAGACCGCGTAACGGATGAAGCCGGTGTCCGGGTTGTCGGCGTTGCCCTTGTTCTTGCCGAGCACCTCGGCGCGCGCGGCCTGGCCGACGCCGGTGGCGTTGAGGTCCAGGTCGTAGTCGCCGTTGATCAGGCGCTTGTCCATGTCGTCGGCGTTGGTGGTCAGGGTGACCGTGATCTTGTCCGGCAGCGCCTTGCGGAGGTCGTCGGTGGACGCGCTCCAGTTGGTGTTGCGGACCAGGACCATCGACTTGTTCGGCGTGTACGACTCGAACTTGTACGGGCCGCTGGAGAACGGCTTGAGGCCGTACTTCGCGCCGGTGTCCTTGGCCGCGGGGACCGGGGAGCCGGACGGCATCGCGAGCATCTGCTCGAAGTCGCTGTTCGGCGTCGCCAGGTGGAAGGTGATGGTCTTGTCGTCCGGCGTCTCGATGGCCTTCAGACCGAGCTTGTCGGGCGAGGTGTCCTTGTACGGGCCCTTGTACTCACCCTTGGGGTCGAGCACCTGCTGCAGGTAGATCGGGCCGCCGGAGATGACGTCCTGCGCCCAGATGCGCTCGATGCCGTACTTGACGTCCTTGGAGGTCAGCGGGGAGCCGTCCTCCCACTTCAGGCCGTCCTTCAGGGTGTACGTGTAGGTCTTGCCGCCGTCGCTGACCTTCGCGAGGCCGGTCGCGAGGTCCGGCTTCAGCGTGGTGCTGCCCAGACCCGGCTCCGGGGTGAAGGAGACCAGCTGACGGGTGTAGTACCGGGCGAAGTCCCACATGAAGCCGTAGTAGCCACGCTGCGGGTCCCAGGAGTCGGCGTCCTGCGTGCCGATGAACTTGAGCGTGCCGCCCTTCTTGTCGGACGCGTTCGCCACCTTGTTGACAGCGGCGTTGAATCCGGGGGCCTTGGCGTTGCCGTCGGACTTGCCGCCACCGCCGCCTCCGCCGCCGCAAGCGGCGGTGGACAGCAGTGCGGCGACCACGACGGCCGTCCCTGCGGCCAGCCTGCGCCTCGATGAGCGTGGGGATGTCACTTTTTCGTAACCTCCGTGATTCGCGGTCCGCGACTTTCGGCGGACCTGCGGTCCTTCTCGGTGAGAAGCCACCTGACGGGAATGGCAGGGGCGGTGTGCGAGGGCTAGCGGGAGCCCTTCGGGTCCAGCGCATCCCGTACGCCGTCACCGAAGAGGTTGAAGGCGAGCACGGTGATGAAGATCGCCAGGCCCGGGATCAGCATGAAGATCGGGTCCGTCTCGTAGAAGGACAGCGCCTTGAACAGCATCTGTCCCCACGACGAGGTGGGCGGCTTCACGCCGACCCCGAGGAAGCTCAGGGCGGCCTCGGTGAGGATGTTCGTCGGGATCATCAGCGTCGCGTAGACGGTGATCGGGGCGACGAGGTTGGGCAGCAGTTCCCGGAAGAGGATGTAGCCGCGGCCGGCACCGAGGCTGCGGGCCGCGTCGACGTACTCGCGTTCCCTCAGGCTCAGGGTCTGGCCGCGGACGATGCGCCCGACGTACGGCCAGCCGAAGAACCCGATGACGACGACCAGGACGCCCATGCGCACGCCGGTGCCGCTGAAGCCCAGCAGCGAGTTCGGCATGACCGAGACCAGGGACATGATGAAGAGCAGCTGGGGGAAGGCCAGGAGGACGTCCATCACGCGGCCGATGGCGGCGTCGACCCAGCCGCCGAAGTAACCGGCCATGATGCCGAAGAAGGTGCCGAGGACCACCGCGACGACCGCCGACAGGAAGGCCACCAGCAGGGAGATCCGCGTCCCGTAGACGATGCGGCTGAAGACGTCGCGGCCGTTGACCGGCTCCACACCGAAGAGGTAATCCCCGCTGATGCCGCCCCACTTGCCGGTGGGGGTGCCGAAGAGCGGGTCGATCTTGTTCTCGTGGAAGTCGTTCGGCGGATGACCGAGGGCGCTGACGATGAGGGGGGCGAAGATCGCGACCAGGATGAGGAAGACGACGATCACGCCGCCTGCCAGCGCCACTTTGTCGCGCTTGAGGCGCATCCAGGCGATACGCCCGGGCGAACGCCCCTCGATGGCCTTCGCGGGTATGTCGGCGGCGACGTCGGCGACGGCCGTCTCGGCGGTGTCGTGCAGCGGTGCTGTCATGTCTCCTCGTGCATCCCCCTGCCGGCGGTGGCCGGCTTCGCCTGGCCGTCCGCCCGGGTCGACGGAGCGGACCGACCATGTCGGGCGCAGCTCTTGATGGTGGTGCGGTGGCGCTGGGCTGTGTGTTTGGCTTGTGATGAATCGTTAAGGCGACGTGTGAGCGGCCTTGGTGCGCGAGTCTTCATGGGGCGTGGATCACGCGCCAGACCCCACAGGGAAGCGATGCGCAACCGTGATGTGGTGAGCCTTCGTCCGTTATTACCGCAGTGTTACGCGCGTTGACAGATCGCCGCGATGCAAGAGGAGTCGCTACCTTCGATGCCATGAATGATCGGCTTCGCTCGGTGTGCGACCTGATGGTCCCCGTGGTCAGGGAGATGGCGGGACTCCACGAGTACGACGGCCAGGTGCAGGACCTGTCACCCGACGGCGTCCGCCGCGGACTGTCCTCGCTCGCCCACGCCCGGCTGCGCGAACCGGCCCTTCCCGACCCCCACGACGAGCGGCACCTGTCGGTCTTCGAGGACACCCTCAAGGTCCAGTACGGCGAGCTGGAACTGCACCGGCGTGACCCATATCCGCATTTGTCCAACCTCGAACTCACCGCATACGACCGCGAGTACGCGCCCCGCGAGGAGCTGGCCCAGGCCCGCAGCCGCCACCTCCAGCAGTGGCCGGACGCCGTCGACGCCGCCATCGCATCGCTCGACCGGGTGAGCGCGCCGGTCGCCGGGGCACTCCTCGGGGCGGTCCGCGGCCTGGCCGCCGACCTCGATCCGGACCGGGAGCCGGAGGCCGGTCCCGCGCTCGCCGCGCACGCCCGGCTGGTCGACCACATCGCCCGCGCCGCGGAGACCGGCGACCCCGACCCACGGCTCGGCGGGGAGGCGCTGACGCTCCTGATGGGCAGTCAGGAGGGCCTGCGGGTCGACCTGTCGGCACTCGCCGACGAGGCCGAGCGCGAGCGGGACCGGCTCACCGGGCTCCTCACGGAGTCCTGCGGACGACTGGACCCCAAGGCCACCGTGGACGAGCTCATCCCCCGGCTGCTCGCCGACCATCCGGACGCGGACGGGGTCATCCCCGAGGCCGCCCGGCTCACGGACGAGGTCATCGAGTTCACCCGGCAGCGGGGGCTCGTGCCCTGGCTCGACGGCGACTGCCTCGTCGGGCCGGCGCCGCCGTCGCGCCGCTGGTCCATGGCGATGATGACCTGGGCCGCCCCGGAGGAGCCCGATTCCGCCTCCTGGTACCACGTCACCCCGCCGGAGCCGGACTGGCCGGAGGAGGAACGCGAGGAGTGGCTCTCGGTCTTCAGCCGTACGAGCCTGCCGGCGATCACCGTCCACGAGGTGGCGCCCGGCCATTTCGCCCACGGCAGGGCATTGCGGCACGCACCCACGCAGGTACGGCGGGTCCTGCACTCGCTGTCCTTCTGCGAGGGCTGGGCGCACTACGTCGAGGAGGTCTGCCTCGAGGAGGGTTTCCGGGCCCGCGACCCCCGCTTCGCGATCGGCGTCGCCCTGGAGGCGCTCGTACGCGTCACCCGGCTCGCGTGCGCGATCGGGCTGCACACGGGGGCGATGACGCTGGAGGACGCCACGCAGCGCTTCATGCGGGACGCCCACCTCGCCCGGGCCGGCGCGGCCTCCGAGGCACGGCGCGGCACCTTCGACGCGGCGTACGGCCGTTACACCTGGGGCAAGTTGGAGATCATGCGGCTGCGCGAGCGGGCCAGGCGCGCCTGGGGGCCCGAGTTCTCGCTGCAGCGGTTCCACGGGGCGCTGCTGGAGCTGGGGAGCCCGCCGCTGGGGCTCATCGACGCGGTCCTGTGAGGGGTGGCCTGCGGCGCGCCGTGCGGGGCGGGTCGTGGTGGGCTGTCTCCCGCCCGCCCGTGCGGCGCCGTCGGCGGACCGACGCACCGGACGGCGGAAACCGCCGGAGGCGTCAGTAGGGCTGGGGGGCCCAGCCGTACGTCGTACCGGGGACACCGGGCGCACCCGGTGCGCCGTGGGCGTCGCGGGAGTAGAAGGGCTGCGCGGAGGCCCGCATCCACATGCCCACCGGGTCGTACTCGTCCGTGAGCGCGACCGTGGCGACCGGCAGCCCCTGCGGCACCGCCCCGAGGGCGGACTGCATCATCAGGCGCACCGTTTCCGCGGCCTGGGGCCCGGCGTCGTAGAGGTCGACGCCGATCGCGAGGTACGGCTCGCCCAGCGCGGGCTGGACCCATGCGCGCCGCAGCGAGCGGACGGCCGGGGTGCGATGGGCCTGCTGGGACAACAGGGCGTAGTACTGGGGGATCTGGAGCGCCGGTTCGCCGATCCGCAGCGGTCCGGCCGGGGAGCGGTCGAGCCCGAGGCAGACGCGCCGCAGGTCGAGCCAGGGGATGCCGACGCCGCCGCCGGGGGTGTGCGGGTTGAGCCACAGGCCCCACCGGTCGGGGAAGAGCGAGGCCGCGATCTCCCGACCGGAGACCACCTCGTGGGCCCGGTTCCAGCCGCAGGCGGAGAACTCCTGCGGTGAGGTCACGCAGGGCGCGTAGCCGTGGCCGGCGACCTCCATGTTGCCGTACTGCGCGTCCGCCCCGCCGGGGGTGCCCTGCCAGAGCAGCATCCACACCTGGCTGTCGGCGAGGGTCCGCAGCACTTCCTCGTAGGCGTCGTACCTACCGGGCGTCACCTGCCGGAGCGCATGCTCCAGGCCCCCGCCCCCTCCCACGCCGGCGCTCACGTGTCCCGCCCTTCCGCGTCTGCCTCGTCCGCGTCGTCTGCTTCGCCGAATGCCTCGGGTGTCGTGTCGGACCCAGGTTATGCGCCCGTGCCGACATAGAAGGGTCGCACGCGCTCCAGCATCCAGTCGCCGATGGGGTCCTGTGCGACGTCCAGCAGCACGAGGTTGACCTGCCAGGGCAGCGGTACGGCGCCGAGCGCGCGTCCGAGGGCGGCCATGGCGGCGGCCCGGTCCTCCTCCTGCCAGCGGTCGAGCTCGACGCCGACGAAGAGCGTGGCGGGATCGCCCTCGACGCTGGCCAGCGCGCGGCGGGCGGAGAGCACGACGGGGAGCACGGCGAACTCGCCCGCGGCGGCGGCCAGGAAGTCGACCGGCTCCTCGTCCGGCGAGGGTTCCCACAGCCGGACCCGGGCCCCGGTCGGGGTGCCGGGCTCGCGGTCGGTGCGGCACAGCTCCATCACGGCGGCGGGCGGCAGCGGGATGCCCACCGCGCCACCGGGGTTCACGGCGATCCCGAGCTGCGGGGGCAGCCCGCGGGCGAACTCGCGGGCGGGGGCGACGGCGAAGCTCATGCCGGAACCGGCGGCGAGGAACTGCTGTTCGGAGCTGAAGACCGGCACGTAGACGCCGCCTTCGAGTTCGAGGGTCGGCAGGTCGAGGTCGGTGCTGTCGGGGCCGCCGCCGTTCGGCAGCGGGATCCACAACTGCGAGCGCCCGAGTACCTCCAGGACGCGGGCCGTGGCACCCGGGTCGCCGAGTGCCGCGGAGAGCACTTCCTCGAGTTCGTTGGCGGGCCAGCCGCCCCCACCGTGGCCCGCCGGGGCGAAGCCGTCCGGTATCCGCTGCCCCGGGATGTTCACTGCGTCTCGCCTCGCAATTTCCTGTGGTGGTGCGCTCCGTGGAAACCCTATCCGGCGACGGGCGCGCGCGACCCCCGCATCCCGCGGTCGTCACACGATGCGATCGTCCGGTTGCGAAGCGTCACTACGGCTCCGAAGGTAGGACGAGCAAGGAGAAAACCCTCAACCGGGAGATATCTCGACATGCGCATCACCAGGATCAACTCCACCCTCATAGCGGCGGCTGTCTGCGCCTCGCTGACGATGGGCCTCACCGGCGGTGTCGCGAGTGCCCACGCCCCCACCCGGAGCACGGCCGTCGAGGTCGAGCACCTCGCCGCCCGCGCGGCGCAGACGGGCAACGCCGAACTCATCGCCAAGCTGGGTGACACGCTGTCCATCGGTGCCAAGCTCACCCAGGAAGCCCAGGTCGAAGCCCCTGACTCGGCGAAACTGGAGGAACTCCGCAGGGGTCTGGAAGAGGCGAGCCAGCAGCTGGCCTCGGTTCTCGACCAGGCTGGTGCGGTATCTCCCGGTGTCACCGACCCGTCGGCCTACGATCCGGGCGCGCCACAACCGGGCCCGGAGCCGGCCGATCCCGGCCAGCCGGGTGACCTGAGCGCCGTCGACCAGATCGGCGGGCCGGGCGACCAGGGCGCCGCGGACGCCGTCACCGACGTCAAGAACGCGCTCACCAAGCTGGTCCAGGACGTCACGGACCTGCTGGCCAAGGTGCTGGCCAAGGACCTCGCGGGTGTGACGGCCGGTGTCGCCACCGTCGTCGCCGACCTGCAGGCCCTGCTGCTGGCGGTGCCGAAGCTGCTCACCGGCGCACTGCCGCTGCCGATCCCGCTGCCGCTCCCCCTGAACGACCAGGGGCAGCAGCTCTCGCCCGACGGGCAGCTCTCGCCCGACGGGCAGCTCTCGCCCGACGGGCAGCTCTCGCCCGACGGGCAGCTCTCGCCCGACGGGCAGCTCTCACCGGAGGGCGCGGCGGAACCGCAGGTTCCGTAGCGGTACCGTCCCTCACGCGTCGCGGCCCGGCCGCTCAGCCGTCGAAGTCGATGGCCTCGAGCTCCCGGGCCGCTTCGCGGTCCAGCAGGACCACCGAGGCGCACGCCGCGGGCAGCCGGCCGGCCTCCGCCTCCGCCAGCAGGCGGCGGGAGGCGTTGCGGTGCCGGACCATGGCGTACGTCGACACCCCCCGGCCGCGTTCGCGCTGGCCGTCCAGCGCGGTCCGCAAGGGGACGTCCAGCAGCACCAGGTGCATGCCCCGCCCGCGGCGCCGGGCCTGACGGGCGACCCAGGCGCGCACCCAGCGCAGGGTGCCGCAGTCGTGCAGGACGACGCTGTCGCCGGAGCGCAGCGCCCGCCACAACCCCGCGTAGTGCGCGATCCGCACCAGGGGGCGGTAGAGGGCGTACGGCAGCTGCCGCGGCAGCCGGGCCTGCCAGCGTTCCCGTACGTCCTGAGAGTCGATCAGGCGGGCACCGCCCGTCGCGCGCCGCATGAGGGTGCTCTTCCCGCCGCCCGGGAGGCCGGAGACGACCAGCACGTCGCCCGCCGGGTAGCGCAGGGTGCGCACGGGCCGGCGCCCCCGCCGCAGGTCGAGGAGCCGGCGCGGCCGCACGGCCCGGCCCCCGCGGCGCGCTCCCCCGGCCCGCGCCGGTACCGGCCGGGACACGGCCGGGCCTCCGGCCGTCGCATACGCACTCTGCCACCGCACAGCTCGCCTCCGGGTCCGACGTTCAAGAAATGGTAAATCCTGTGTCTTTGCCTACCCAGAGGAACGGCGGGGTTACTACCGGATCGGAACCGGACCGGGACATCCGGGACGCGATCGCGACAACGGCGGGAGCCCGTGCAATGATGGCGGCCTCAATCTCATACCGGCCGTTCGAGGCCGCGCGGGAGAGTTTCCGCACCGCTACGGCGGGGTGGGGCGCCGAAGGAGCAAGTCCTCCCTTGAATCTCTCAGGCACAGATACCGCGCGTCCGAGGCACATCTGAAAAGCGGACGAGTCCGCCCCGGCCGACGGGGCGCCGTCCCACCCAAGGTGCAAACCGGGACTCCTCCGCTCGGAGGGTCCAGGTGAACCTCTCAGGTTCCGATGACAGATGGGGAGGGCCTGCCCGTCATGGCCCTATCCGTCGTTTCCTTGCCTTGGGAGCCCGCCCGATGAGTGAACCCCGCCGTACCGCACTGGACGCGCTGCACCGCGCCCTCGGCGCCACCATGACCGACTTCGCGGGCTGGGACATGCCGCTGCGGTACGCCAGCGAGCGCGACGAGCACACCGCCGTGCGGACCCGGGCCGGTCTCTTCGACCTGTCCCACATGGGCGAGATCACGGTCACCGGTCCGGCCGCGGGCGAGGCCCTGGACCACGCGCTGGTCGGCCACATCTCGGCGCTGGCCGTGGGCCGTGCGCGCTACACGATGATCTGTGCGCCGGACGGCGGCATCCTCGACGACCTGATCGTCTACCGCCTCGGCGACCAGGAGTACATGGTCGTCGCCAACGCCTCCAACGCCCAGGTCGTCCTGGACGCGGTGACCGAGCGCGCGGCGGGCTTCGACGCCGCCGTCCGCGACGACCGGGACGCGTACGCGCTGATCGCCGTCCAGGGCCCGGAGTCCCCCGGGATCCTCAAGTCGGTCACCGACGCCGACCTGGACGGGCTGAAGTACTACGCGGGCCTGCCCGGCACCGTCGCCGGCGTCCCCGCGCTGATCGCCCGCACGGGCTACACCGGCGAGGACGGTTTCGAGCTGTTCGTCGCCCCGGCCGACGCGGAGAAGCTCTGGCAGGCGCTGACCGAGGCGGGCGCGGACGCCGGCCTGGTGCCGTGCGGCCTGTCCTGCCGCGACACGCTGCGCCTGGAGGCGGGCATGCCGCTGTACGGGCACGAGCTGACCACCGCGCTCACCCCCTTCGACGCCGGGCTCGGCCGGGTCGTGAAGTTCGACAAGCCGGGTGACTTCGTGGGCCGGCAGGCCCTGACCGCCGCCGCCGCGAAGGCCGAGGCCGCGCCGCCGCGCAAGCTGGTCGGCCTGGTCGCGCAGGGCCGCCGGGTCCCCCGCGCGGGCTACCCGGTGGTGGCGGGCGGCGAGGTGGTCGGCGAGGTCACCTCCGGCGCCCCGTCCCCGACCCTGGGCAAGCCGATCGCCATGGCCTACGTGGACGCCGCGCACGCCACCCCGGGCGCCTCCGGCGTGGGCGTGGACATCCGCGGTACGCATGAGCCGTTCGAGGTGGTCGCCCTGCCGTTCTACAAGCGGCAGCGCTGAGGCACCGGTCACATCCGGCACAGCCGTCCCACCTGTCAAGACAGCCGTTCACCAGCACATACCGTCATCCAGGAGAATTCACGCCATGAGCAACCCTCAGCAGCTGCGGTACAGCAAGGAGCACGAGTGGGTCTCGGCCGCCGACGCGGACGGTGTGTCCTCGGTGGGCATCACCGAGCACGCGGCGAACGCCCTCGGCGATGTCGTCTACGTCCAGCTCCCGGCGGTCGGCGACACGGTCGCCGCGGGCGAGACCTGCGGTGAGCTGGAGTCCACCAAGTCGGTCAGCGACCTGTACGCCCCGGTCTCCGGCGAGGTCACCGAGGTCAACGAGGACGTCGTCAACGACCCCTCGCTGGTGAACTCGGCGGCCTTCGAGGGCGGCTGGCTGTTCAAGGTGAAGATCTCCGAGGAGCCGGCCGACCTGCTCTCCGCGGACGAGTACACCGCCTTCACCGGCAACTGACCGCTCGGGACCTCCCGACCGCTGCGCCCTGTCCACTCCGACCTCCGGACGGATGACCCCCCTGATGTCGCTTCTCAACCGCTCACTGCACGAGCTCGACCCCGACGTCGCCGCCGCCGTCGACGCCGAACTGCACCGCCAGCAGTCCACCCTTGAGATGATCGCCTCGGAGAACTTCGCTCCGGTCGCGGTGCTCCAGGCCCAGGGCTCGGTGCTGACCAACAAGTACGCCGAGGGGTACCCCGGCCGTCGCTACTACGGCGGCTGCGAGCACGTCGACGTCGTCGAGCAGCTCGCGATCGACCGGATCAAGGCGCTGTTCGGCGCCGAGCACGCCAACGTCCAGCCGCACTCGGGCGCGCAGGCCAACGCGGCCGCGATGTTCGCGCTGCTGAACCCCGGCGACACGATCCTGGGTCTGAACCTCGCCCACGGCGGGCACCTGACCCACGGCATGAAGATCAACTTCTCCGGCAAGCTGTACGACGTGGTCGCCTACCACGTGGACGCCGAGACCGGTCAGGTCGACATGGCCGAGGTCGAGCGCCTCGCCAAGGAGTCCCGGCCGAAGCTGATCATCGCCGGCTGGTCGGCGTACCCGCGGCAGCTGGACTTCGCGGCCTTCCGGCGGATCGCCGACGAGGTCGGCGCGTACCTGATGGTCGACATGGCGCACTTCGCCGGCCTGGTGGCGGCGGGGCTGCACCCCTCCCCCGTGCCGTACGCGGACGTCGTCACCACGACCACGCACAAGACGCTGGGCGGCCCGCGCGGCGGCGTCATCCTGTCCAAGGCCGAGCTCGCCAAGAAGATCAACTCCGCGGTCTTCCCCGGCCAGCAGGGCGGCCCGCTGGAGCACGTCATCGCGGCGAAGGCGGTCGCCTTCAAGGTCGCGGCGACCGAGGAGTTCAAGGACCGCCAGGTCCGCACCCTGGAGGGCGCGAAGATCCTCGCCGAGCGGCTGACGCAGCCCGACGTCACCGGGGCGGGCGTCTCGGTGCTGTCCGGCGGCACCGACGTGCACCTGGTCCTGGTCGACCTGCGCCACAGCGAGCTCGACGGACAGCAGGCCGAGGACCGGCTGCACGAGATCGGCATCACGGTCAACCGCAACGCCGTCCCGGACGACCCGCGTCCGCCGATGGTCACTTCGGGTCTGCGCATCGGCACCCCGGCGCTGGCCACCCGCGGCTTCGACGCGGAGGACTTCCGCGAGGTCGCCGACGTCATCGCCGAGGCCCTCAAGCCGGGCTTCGACGCGGGGACCGCCGAGGCGCTCGGCGCCCGGGTCACCGCCCTGGCCGAGAAGCACCCGCTGTACCCCGGCCTGAAGTAGCGAGCGTCACCCGGTGTGCGGGGCCGGCCACGAGGGCGGTCCCGCACACTGGAACAGGTGCGGCGCACCCACGCCGCAACACGTACCACCCCGGCGGTGATCCCGCCGGCCGCCCGCGGACAACGGGGTCCGCGAACCCGAGGAGTCATCGCACCGTGGCCATCTCCGTCTTCGACCTCTTCTCGATCGGCATAGGCCCGTCCAGCTCCCACACCGTGGGCCCGATGCGCGCCGCGCGGATGTTCGCCCAGCGGCTGAAGAACGACGACCTGCTGGCGGGCGTGGCCTCCGTGCGCGCCGAACTGTTCGGCTCGCTCGGCGCGACCGGCCACGGCCACGGCACCCCCAAGGCGGTGCTGCTGGGCCTGGAGGGCCACTCCCCCCGCACCGTCGACGTCGAGACCGCCGACGAGCGGGTCGAGCACATCCGCGGCAGCGGCCGCATCAGCCTGCTCGGCGTCCACGAGATCCCGTTCTCCGTCTCGGACGACCTGATCCTGCACCGACGCCGCTCGCTGCCCTACCACGCCAACGGCATGACGCTCTTCGCGTACGACGAGGGCGGTGCGCCCGTGCTGGAGAAGACCTACTACTCGGTGGGCGGCGGCTTCGTCGTCGACGAGGACGCGGTCGGCGAGGACCGGATCAAGCTCGACGACACCGTGCTGAAGTACCCGTTCCGCACGGGGGACGAACTGCTCCGGCTCACCCGGGAGACCGGTCTTTCCATCTCCGGCCTGATGCTGGAGAACGAGAAGGCCTGGCGCACCGAGGCCGAGATCCGCGCGGGCCTGCTGGAGATCTGGCAGGTCATGCAGGACTGCGTGAAGGCCGGCATGACCCGCGAGGGCATCCTCCCCGGTGGCCTCAAGGTCCGCCGCCGCGCCTCCGCGACCGCCCGCCAGCTGCGCGCCGAGGGCAGCACGGTGGCGCACGCCATGGAGTGGGTCACCCTCTACGCCATGGCCGTCAACGAGGAGAACGCCGCGGGCGGCCGCGTCGTCACCGCCCCCACCAACGGCGCCGCCGGCATCATCCCGGCCGTGCTCCACTACTACGTGAACTTCGTGGCCGGGCAGTCGACGGAGGCGGAGAAGGAGGACGGCGTCGTCCGCTTCCTGCTCGCTGCGGGCGCGATCGGCATGCTCTTCAAGGAGAACGCCTCCATCTCCGGCGCCGAGGTCGGCTGCCAGGGCGAGGTCGGCTCCGCCTGCTCCATGGCCGCGGGCGGCCTCGCCGAGGTCCTCGGCGGCGGCCCGGAGAAGGTCGAGAACGCCGCCGAGATCGGCATGGAGCACAACCTCGGGCTCACCTGCGACCCCGTCGGCGGGCTCGTCCAGATCCCCTGCATCGAGCGCAACGGCATGGCCGCGGTCAAGGCCGTCACCGCCGCGCGCATGGCGATGCGCGGGGACGGGCGGCACCACGTCTCCCTCGACAAGGTCATCAAGACCATGAAGGAGACCGGGGCCGACATGAAGGTCAAGTACAAGGAGACCGCCCGCGGCGGCCTCGCGGTCAACGTCATCGAGTGCTGACGCCGCCCCGGAACCCGGCCCGCCCGGACCGCGGGAGCGTCGTCCCCGTGGGCGACGTCAGCGGTACGTGAGCACCGCCCACACGCCGGTCGCGGCGACCGCGAGGACGTAGAGGGCGACGGCGGCGCGGAGGATGCGCGTCTTCGCCGGGGCGGCCAGCCGGGTGCGGGACAGCAGCCGGGCGAGGGCGGGGAGGACGAGGACGGCGTGGAGGCTGACGCCGTGGAGGGGCTTGAGGGGGGCCGTGGAGGCGTAGGCGGCGCTCTGGTGGCCGGTGCGGGTGAGGTGGACGCCGCGGGCGATCATGGCGGCGCCGGAGAGCAGGGCGACGAGCAGGATCGCGAATCCGGAGCGCAGGGCGAGGGGCATGCCGTCGGGGCCGGTGGGGCGGCGCCGGAAGGACGCGACGGCGAAGGCCGACAGGACGGCGACGAGCACGGCGCCGCCGGCCGCGAGCGTCATGGAGACGGCGGTGTCGAAGACGGTCTCCATGTCGAGGTGCGAGGGTACGTGCCGCCACGCCTGCAAGGTGATGCCGCCGACCTCGAGCACGCAGTCGGCGGCGAACACGGCGAGCAGGACGGTGCGCAGGCGCGCTCCGACGTCCAGGTACGAGGTGACCCAGGCGACCGCGACGAGGGTCAGGCCGAAGGAGAGCCCGAAGGTCACGGGCTTGCGCCAGGACACCGGCCCGTCCCACGGGCCGCCGTCCACCGCGAGGACGCCGAGGTGGAACAGGCCCGACAGGATCAGCAGCGCTCCGGTCGCGTGGCACAGGCGGTCGGCCGCGCCGGGGCCGTCCTGCGTCCGTCCCGGCGCGGCGGGGGTGGTGGTCGTCGCCATGGGCCCAGCCTGCCGGGGCCGGCGCGGCCGGTCGTCCTCCCGGGGAAGGCGGGCGGGGTACGACCCGGGGAGCAGCCGTCCGCGCTCAGCGGGTGGCCGCGTGCACGATCCCCGAGGTGGACGCGATGCGGTCGAGCAGGAACATGGTGCCCACGCTCGCCGCGATCCAGCAGCAGAGGATGACGATCCCGCGGGTCAGGCCGTCGTGGTGGAAGTAGGCGAGTCCGTCCATGGCACGGACGCCCACACCGGCCGGCATGACGGAGGCCAGTGGCTCCAGCCAGCGCGGCAGGAAGGACGGCGGGAGGACGCCGCCGCTGGTGGCGTTCCCGATGATGAGCATGAAGATGGAGCCCAGGAGCACCCCGGCCGGGCCGAAGACGCGGATGAGCGCGACGGTGGCGGCGGCGACCGCACCGGCCATGAGCGTGACGACGCCGAAGATCCCGAGGAAGGAACCGGGGATCGCGCCGAAGGCCGTACACGCGATCAGGGTGGTGGCCAGGCCGCCCAGGACGGCGAAGAGACCGATGCTCAGGACGCGCTGGTTGAAGGAGAGCCGTGGCGCGACCTGGTAGGTCAGCTGGCCGAACAGGAACCCTGCCAGGATCAGCCCGAAGGAGGCGTAGAAGACCGACAGCCCTCTGCTGTCACCGGACGACAGCGGCAGGATGTCGACCACGGGGATCTTGTGGCCCTCGCCGTGCGGAACGGATGCCAGGGGGGTGAGCAGGCCGGACACCGCGGGGCCGTTCGCGCCGGCGTAGACGACCTCTTGCTCGCCGTCCTCGGACAGGTAGGCCGCGTAGGCCTGCCGGTGCTCCACGGCGTGCCGGGCCGACGCCGCGTCGGGGTACCGGTCGACCTGGAAGGCCTCGGGCGCGATGCGCTGGAGGCGGACGTCGAACAGGGCCGCCGAGTGGTCCGAGGCGACGACGGCCACCGGCAGCCGGTGCGCCGTGGGCGTGTGGAAGGCGGCGAGGAAGACGCTCACGAAGGAGAGCCCGACGACGAGCACCGTGATCACCGGGGTGATCACGGCCTTCGGACCGGTCAGTCCCGCCCGGGCGGGCGGTGCGTCGGTCTGCGGTCCCGGGACGTGCCGGTGCCGGTGGCGTGATGGAGGCTGCTCCGCCGGCGGTTGAGCGTCGGTGATGAGCACGCTGTCGGCCACGGAGAAGCTCCTCCCGAACACATGTAAGCTGACTTATATAAGTTAACAGACAAAAGGAAGGCGCCCGGCATGCCCTTGCGCGACCCCGGCGAGCACATCGGCTATCTGATCTGGCAGCTCTCGCAGGCGTACGCGATCCGCATCGAGCAGGCACTGCGTCCGCTGCGACTGACCCAGGCGCAGTTCAGCGCCCTGATGCGCCTGAGCGTGAACGGGGCCATGTCGAGCGCCGAACTGGCGCGCCGGTGCGGGGTCACACCGCAGTCCATGGGCACCGCCGTACAAGGGCTGGCCGAGCGCGGACTGGTGATGCGGCGGGCACACCCGACGCACGGCCGGATCATCGAGATCAGCGTCACCCCCGAGGGCGAGGAGCTCGCGCTCCACGCCGAGCGGGCCATCGCCCCCGCGGAGGAGGAGGCCCTCTCCCCCTTCGCCCCGCACGAGCGCGAGCGGGTCCGGGCCGACCTGCAGCGGATGCTGGGGACCCTCAACCCGCACGCGCTGTCCGAGGGTGATTGAACGCTCACGTCGACTCCGGCGCCCGCATCGCAGGCCGCCTGACCCCCGGCTCCCGGGATGGTCAGGGCTTCGCCGACACGTAGGCCGTGCCGTCGGCGGTCTCCACGAGCACGGCGGCGACGTCGTCCGGGGCCACCGCCGCCGAGCCGTCCAGGCTGACGCCGTGGCCCTCCCCGGTCGGCGACACCACCCAGCTTCCGGCGATCTGCCGGGAGCCGTCCCGCGCCACCACGACCAGCAGGCAGTGCTCCCCCGCCGGGATGCCGCCGACGCGGGCGTGGAGCCGCACCCAGGCGGCGGCCGGGGTGAGCCGCACGGTCAACCGGGCGCCGGTGGACGGATCGGTGGCCGAGGCGGTGCGGGCGGCCCCCGGCGGCGTGGCCGCGGCCGGCGGCCGGACCGCCTGCCCGGCCCGGTGCTCCCCGATGAGCACACCGCCCTGGAGGAGACCGGCCGCCACCACCGCCGCCGCGACCCCGGCGGCCGCCCACCGGCGGCGCCGCGCGCCCGCGCGTTCGGCGCGCACCTGACGCAACGTCCGCTGCAGCAACAACTCCCCGTCCTCGGGCGGGCCGTCCAGGAAGGCCTCCGGCGGTACGCCGCCCAAGGCCTGTGCCAGGGAGCGCAGTTCCCCGAGTTCGGCGGCGCAGGGCCGGCAGGACACGACGTGCTCGTCCACGGCGCGGGCCTCCTCCTCGTTCAGCGCGCCCAGGACACGGGCGGTGAGCGCCTCCCCGTCGTGCCGCTCCCCCGTGCTCATGCCGCGACCTCCCCCATATAGACGGGCCCCTGCCGGCAGAAGTCGCGCAGCGCCTTGAGGGCGTAGTGCGACCGGGACTTCACCGTGCCCGGCGGGATGCCCAGGGACCTGGCCGCCTCGGCGACGCTCTGCCCACGGAAGTAGAGCGCGTACAGCACGTCGCGGTGGTCCGCGGAGAGCCGTTCCAGCGCCTCCATGACGACCACGGCGTCCACCACCGCCTCCGCGTGGTCGCGCTCCACCGGCCCGGTGGCCGTCGACTCGGCCACCTCGGTGGGGCGGGCGGCCCTGGCCCGGTGCCGGTCGGTGATGATGTTGCGCGCCACGGTGAGCAGCCATCCCCGCACCGAGCCCTTGCCGTTGAGCAGCGCGTCGGGATGGCGCCAGGCGCGGATCAGGGTCTCCTGGACGACGTCCTCGGCCGCGGCGCGGTCGCCGGTGAGGCGGGTCGCGTACGCGAGCAGGGCCCTGCCGTGTTCCTCGTAGAGCGCCCTGACGAGCGCCTCGTCGCTCGTGCTCCGGCTCTGCCGGGTACGGGGCCGCATTGCCGCCATCCGCTCACTCCGTCCGCCCACCGACCGTGCCGCGGTGCCTCGAGGCAGACACGGCCCCCGCCCGGGGCGGGTTCAGGTGAGCCGCCTCACACCGCGCGGCCCGGCATTGAACCGCCGTCCGGCGCGGGCCGTGTCTGGTCACACGCCCCCGCGTGCCCGGCCGGTCCACAGGAGGAGAGGAACGATGCGGTACAGCCCCGCGATGAGGACGGTCCGCCTGCTGGCGGCGGCCGCCCTGCTGTTCGCCGTCGCCCCGTCCCCCGGCACCGCCGCGGGCCGCTCCCCCGCCGCCCCCGTACGGC
>NZ_JARAVO010000152.1:0-22678 GCF_033792805.1 Streptomyces sp. PA03-1a | reverse complement strand
CAGCGCGGGGGCGGACCGGGCCGCCAGGTAGGCGGGGCCCGCCCATCCGAGCAGGGCCGTGGCGAGCAGCGGCCGGGGGTCGCGTTCGAGGACGATCAGCGTCTGAAGCGCACCGGCACAGCCCTGGCAGTGCGCGAGGTGCCGCTCCACGTCCTCGTTCTGCCGGGCGTCGTCACGGCGGGCGGCGGCGTCGAGGAGGCGGCCGAAGCCCTTGCACCGGGGGTCCTCACTGCGCTCCAGGTACGTCCGCAGGTAGGCCTCGCGCAGCGCGTCCCGGGCCCTGGCGGTCAGGTCGGGCAGCTCCGGGGCCCTGTCGCCGGTCCAGCGGGCGACGTCGGCGTCGGCCTCCCGCTCGACGACCGCGTGCCACAGCACGCCCTGGGTGTGCTGGGGCAGCACGGCGAAGGCGCCGCACAGCACGGAGCGTTCGGCAAGGTGGAGCCGAGGGTTGACGGGCAGGCCCGGGAGCCCGGGCACGCGCTGCTCGGCGCCGCGGATGTCGTCGATGAAGGCGGCGTACTCGTCACCGAGCCGTTCGCGGCGGCTGCCGCCCGCCCACACGGCGGCGGCCTGATGGACGAGCATCAGCAGCCGGTGCCGCCAGGGACCGCGCGGGTCGACCCCCCGGTGCACCTCCTGCCAGGCCAGCGCGAAGGCCTGCGCGGCGAGTTGGTCGGCGGCGGACTGTCCGCGGGCGCACAGCCGTGCGTAGCACAGGACGGCCGGGAGGTGACGGCGGCGCAGTTCCTCGGTCGCCGGGTAGGCGGTCGGTGCGCCGGCCCGTACCCGCTCGGTGAGAGCGGCGTCGGACAACTCGTCGTAGACGGGCTCTAGGTGCGTTTGGGACACGGCGGACCACCCGGACACGTCGATGGGTCTGGAGGGACAGGGTTGCCCATGGTGGGCCACAAGTTACTGCCGAGGAAAGTGTTTCCGCTGGTAACTCCCCTGTGCGGCAAGGAGTAAGCGCCTTCAGCCCACGCACTGCGGCCGACGGGTCACCCTGTGCCGCCGAGGTCGTGCCCCCTCAGCGGATGACGTGCGGCAGGAAGCGCGCGTACGTGTCGGTGACCAGGCCGGCCGACTCGCGTATGCCGAGCCCGGCCGGCTCGTCCGCCACGACCCATGCGCCGAGCACCACGTGGTTGCCGTCGAACACCGGCAGCGGGGCCAGTTCCTGGTAGCAGCAGGGTTCGTCGGCGCGCGGCACGGCGGCTTCTCCCGCGCGGTGCACGGTGACGCCCGCGCCCTCGCGGCCGAGCAGCGGCTTGGCGACCCAGCCGGTGGTCCGGGCGAGGTCGCGGGGACCGTCGAGGTGGGCGGCGAGGAGGTTGGGGTGGCCCGGGTAGAGCTCCCACAGGACGGCCAGCAGCGCCTTGTTGGACAGCAGCATCTTCCAGGCGGGCTCGATCCAGCAGGTGGTGCCGGTGCCGCCGCCGTTGTCGAGGGTGTCCAGGACGTGGCCGCCGAACGGGTCGCCTGCCAGCCATTCCCAGGGGTAGAGCTTGAAGCAGCTGCGGATGAAGCGCATCCGGTCGTCGACGAAGCGTCCGGACAGCTCGTCCCAGCCGATCGCCTCGACGGACAGGGCGTGGGTGTCGAGCCCGGCCTGTTCGGCGGTCTCCCGCAGGTAGGCCACCGTCATCAGGTCCTCGCCGAGCTCGTCGGCCTCGGTGTGGGCGAAGTGCACCGGTCCGGGCGGCAGCAGCGGGGCCTGGCGCCGCCACGCGTCGACGAGGCGCTCGTGGAGGGAGTTCCACTGGTCGGCGCCGGGGAAACGGTCCTCCATCCAGAACCACTGCGCGCTGGCCGCCTCCACCAGCGAGGTGGGGGTGTCGGCGTTGTACTCCAGCAGCTTCGCCGGGCCGGTCCCGTCGTAGCGCAGGTCGAAGCGGCCGTAGAGGGAGGGGAGTTCGGTGCGCCGCCGCCAGGACTCGGCGATCCGCCCGGCCAGGCGCGGGTCGTGGACGCCGAGTTCGGCGAACCGGTCCTCGGCCACGATGTGCTCCGCGGCGGCGAGGCACATCGCGTGCAGTTCCGCGACGGTCTCCTCCAGGGCCTCGACCTCCGGGAGCGAGAACGCGTAGTACCCGCTCTCGTCCCAGTACGGCCGCAGGGAGCCGTCGGGGTGACGGGTCAGCGGGTAGACGACGCCCTGGTCCTCCACGATCCGCTGCCAGCCCGGGCGCGGCTCGACGGCGTACCGGCGCATCAGCCGCCGCCGGACCCGTGGCCCGAGCCGTGGCCGCCGAAGCCCCCGGTCTTCACCGACGACTTGTCGAAGCTGCCGCCCTTGGCCTTCCCGCTGCGGACGCTGCCCCCGTAGTAGTAGCGGCCGTGGCCGCCGTCGTCGTCGCACTCCTTGACCGGGAGCGTCCGGTACGTGTCCGGGTCCACGCAGCGCTTGTCGGGGTCGGAGCCGCACGCGGTCAGCGCGGCGGCCAGCACGCCCATACCGCCGAGGATCACCGTGCCGGACCTGAACCGCCGTCGCTCCGTAGTCGTCATGTCCACAGCGTAGGCAGCGGGGGCCGGCGCCACGAGAGCGGGGTCGCGGGCGGCCCGCCACGAAGGACGGGGGCGGCCGTCGGTCTCGACGGCCGCCCCCGGGGCGGAGCACGGTCGCGGGACCTGCCCGCTCGTGCCGCGTACTACTGGACGATCGTGATGCGGTTCGCCGCCGGGGCCGCCAGCGGCGCGGAGGCCGAGGAGTTGGCGGTCAGGTAGGCGTTGAGCGCGGCCAGGTCGTCGCCGCCGACGAGCTCGTTGGTGCCCTTGGCCAGCTCGCCGAAGCCGTCACCGCCGCCGGACAGGAAGGAGTTCATCGCGACGCGGTAGCTGCCCGCCGGGTCGATCGGGGCGCCGCCGAGACGGATCGAGTCGGTCACGACACGGGCGGCACCGGTCTTGGTGAGGTCCAGCGTGTAGGTCAGGCCGCTGGAGATCTGCAGGATCTTCGGGGCGGCCTCGTTGCTGCCGCTGACCTGCTGCTGGAGCACGGTGACCAGCTGGGCGCCGGTCAGCGTCCGCAGGTTGACCGTGTTGCTGAACGGCTGGACCGCGAAGCCCTCGGCGTAGGTGACGACGCCGTCGCCCTCGCTGCCGGAGGCCTTGTGCACCAGGTCGGTGCGGATCCCGCCGGGGTTCATCAGCGCGATCGTGGCCGACGGGTCGAGGGTCCTGGCGTACGCGAGCTGCGCGTCGGCGATGAGGTCGCCGAGGGCGGACTCGTTGCCGGCCCGGGTGATGTCCTGCGAGATGTAGCCGACGGTGCGGCCCGCGACCGGGGCGGCCAGCGTCTGCCAGCGGCTGATCAGCGAGGTCATGTCCGCGGCCTTGGTCTGGGTGCGGTCCACGACGTGGTTGGAGCCCTCGACCGAGGCGCGCACGATGTCGTGCGTGCGCAGGTCGTACTTCATGTCGAGCTCGGTGAAGAGCCGGCCGAAGGACGCCGCGCTGGTGACCAGACGGTCGTTGCCCTTGGGGTCGGGGATGGTGCAGACGTACGCGTTGTGGGTGTGGCCGGTGACCAGCGCGTCGACGTCCGCCGAGGTGTTCTTGGCGATGTCGACGATCGGGCCGGACAGACCGGTGCCCGCACCGCCGGCGTCGCAGTCGTAGTTGTACGCGGAGGAGGCGGGGAAGCCGCCCTCGTGCACGAGCGCGACGACGGCGTTGACGCCCTTGCGCTTGAGCTCCTTGGTGTACTTGTTGATCGTCTCGACCTCGTCGAGGAACTTCAGGCCCTTGACGCCCTCGGCGGTGACGATGTTCGGGGTGCCCTCGAGCGTGACGCCGATGAAGCCGACGCGGACGCCCTTGACGTTCTCGATGGTGTAGGGCTTGAGCAGCGGGCGGCCGGTCTTCTCGTTGACGACGTTCGCCGAGAGGATCGGGTAGTCCGCGCCCGTGAACGTGCGGCCCTTCTCGTAGCAGCCCTCGACCGGGTGGCAGCCGCCGTTCTGCAGACGGAGCAGCTCGTCCTTGCCCTCGTCGAACTCGTGGTTGCCGACGCCGGTGACGTCCAGGCCCAGCTTGTTCATGGCCTCGACGGTGGGCTCGTCGTGGAACAGGCCCGACAGCAGCGGGCTGGCGCCCACGATGTCGCCGGCGGCGACGGTGAGCGAACGCTCCTGCCCCTTGCGGGCGGTGCGCAGGCTGGAGGCCAGGTACTCGACGCCGCCGGCGTCGACGGTCTTGGTGGTGCCGTCCGCCTGGAGCTCGGTGACGCGGCCGGAGGAACCGGCCGGGGGCTCCAGGTTGCCGTGGAAGTCGTTGACGGCGAGGAGCTGGAGGTCGACGGTACGGCTGCCGTGGCCGTGACCCCCGTGGTGGGTCTCGTGGGCCTGGGCGGCCGGGCTCGCTATCGCGAGCACACCGACCGCCGCGAGGCCGGCGGTCGCGGCGGCGACGCGGCGTGCGGCACGGCGACGCGGGTGGGTCACTGACATGGGTCCCCTTGGACGTGAACGATGGATGGAGGCGGAGGACGGCCGCAGCCTATTGTCAACGCGCGTAGTTGTCAGTGGCTTTGCGGTTACGGGCAGGTTTCGACTGATCGGTACATGACGGGCAGCCGGGCATTCCGTCTCACTCACCGGAACGATCTGTCTCGCCATTCAAACAAGCGACATAGTTGGATCCACCACCGACCGAGGAGGTGCACCCATGCCCCGTCGCTGGCTGATGCTCGCCCTGGGCACCGCCGCACAGACCGCCGCCTGCGCCTTCGTCTACGGAGTCCCCTATCTGGCCGCCACGTTGCGGGACACCGCGCACCTGACGCTGCCGCAGATCGGACTGCTCATCGCCTGCCCCACCACCGGGCTGGTCGCGGCCCTCGTCGTGTGGGGCGCCGCCGCCGACCGGTACGGCGAACGCGTCGTCATCGCCACCGGGCTGGGCGGCGCCGCCGCGCTGCTCGCCGTCGCGGCCGGCGCGGTGCGCGCCGGAGGCGGCACGACGGCACTGGGCGCGCTGCTCGCCCTGGCGGGAGCGGCGGGGGCCTCGGTGTACTCCGCGAGCGGACGCCTCGTCATGGGCTGGTTCTCCGCCGGGGAACGCGGGCTGGCCATGGGCATCCGGCAGACCGCCACCCCGCTGGGCATGGGCGTGGCCGCACTGACCATGCCGCCGCTCGCCGCCGCGTACGGGGTGCACGGCGCCTTCGGCTTCCTGGCCGCCGTGTGCGGGGTCGTCGCCAGCCTGGTCGCACTGTTCGCCGCCGACCCGGTACGCCCGCGGACCGGTCCCGGCGCGGCACCGGCCGCCAACCCCTACCGGGGCTCGGCGACCTTGTGGCGGATCCACGGCGCGGGCGCGCTGCTGGTCGTACCGCAGTTCACGGCGGGGGCCTTCGCCCTGGTGCTGCTGGTGGACACCCGGGGCTGGTCGCCGGTCGGCGCCGGCCGGCTGATCGCCGTCGCACAGGTGCTGGGGGCCTGCTTCCGGATCGCCGCCGGGCGCTGGTCGGACCGGGTCGGCAGCCGGCTGCGGCCGATGCGGCAACTCGCCGTCGGCACCGCCGTGGTGGTCGCCGCGGCGGCGGTGACCGCGGCCTTCCCCTCCGCGGTGACCGCCGCCGCCCTCGTCCTGTCCATAGGGATCACCGCCAGCACCAACGGCCTGTCCTTCACCGCCACGGCCGAACGCGCCGGCCCGTCCTGGTCCGGCCGTGCCCTCGGCGTCCACAACACCGGACAGAACCTGACCGCCGCCGTCGTCCCGCCGCTGAGCGCCGCCCTCATCTCGGCCACCGGCTACTGGCCCGCCCTCGCCGCCGCGGCGGCCGTGGCCTGCGGTGCGGCGGCACTGGTGCCGATGGACACCTCCCGCACCCCCACGGCCGTAAGCTCGGTCCCATGACCGACGCAGCAGCGCAGCAGACCGCCGTGGGCCCCCGCAGGATCGAGACCCTCGACGCGCTGAGCCCCGGCCGCGCCGAGGCGGTCCTGGCCCTGATCGAGGCGGCCGCGGCGGTCGACGGCCAGGCCGCGGTCTCCGAGCAGGGCCGGCTGAACCTGCGCGGCGGTGCCCGTGAGGGCGTGCGCCACCTGGTGGTCGAGAGCGACGGCGTGCTCGTCGGGTACGCCCAACTGGAGGACACCGACCCGGTCGAGGCCCCCGCCGCCGAGATGGTCATCCACCCCGCGTACCGCGCGCAGGGTCACGGCCGCGCCCTCGGCCACGCACTGCTCGCCGCCTCCGGCAAACGGCTGCGCGTGTGGGCGCACGGCGGCCACCCCGCCGCCCGCCACCTGGCCGGGCTGCTCGGCCTCGCCCTCTTCCGCGAGCTGCGGCAGCTTCGCCGCCCCCTGGAGGAGGGCGCCGGCGCGCCCCCGCTGGGCGGGCCCGTGCTCCCCGCCGACGTCACCGTGCGCGCCTTCGTCCCCGGGCAGGACGACGCCGCCTGGCTGGCGGTCAACGCCGCCGCCTTCGCGCACCACCCCGAGCAGGGCAGCCTCACCCAGCGCGACCTCGACGACCGCAAGGCCGAGCCCTGGTTCGACCCGGCCGGCTTCTTCCTCGCCTTCCGCGGCGACCGGCTGGCCGGCTTCCACTGGACGAAGGTGCACGAGCGCGAGCGCCTCGGCGAGGTCTACGTCCTGGGCATCCATCCCGAGGAGCAGGGCGGCGGCCTGGGCCGGGCGCTCACCCTCATCGGGCTGCGGTACCTCGCGCACGACCGCGGCCTGCCCACCGCGATGCTCTACGTCGACGCGGACAACGCCCCCGCCCTCGCCGTCTACGAACGTCTCGGCTTCACCACGCACGAGGTCGACCTGATGTACCGGACGGAGACCTGAGGCTCCCGCGGGCGGGCGACCGGACCCCGGCGGAGCCTTCCGGGTGATCGTCCGGACACGGCCGGTACGTACGGCGATTTCCTGACCGCCACCTGCCCGTTACCGGCGATTCAAACTCGCTTGCGAGCATCTGTGAATGCAGACGCCCGCCGCGACCCACTTCCCCCCTCTCGACCTGCCGGTATCCCGGCGCGCCGGGGACAATGGGGGCATGGTCGGTGGCCGGGTTCCGTGCGCCGCCGTCCACGTGAACGACGTGCCGGATCCGGAGGAGGGCTCGCACCCATGGCCTCGATGAATTTCCCGACGAACGCCCGGACCGAGCGGTCCGGCTCCGGTGCGCCCACCGCGTCCGAGACCCCGGCGGAACAGCCCCCGGCGGAGCAGTCCCCGGCCTACGGCCGCCCGCACGTCGTCCCGCCCCTGCACCCCGAACTCAAGCGCCTGGACGGCCTCGCGACCGTGCCGCGGCCCGCGGAGAAGTCGGGCGAGGCCCTTGCGGCCGACGCGGCGGTGGACGAGGGCACGGACGAAGAGCTCCCGATGAACCGTTTCCTTGACCGCGAGCAGAGCTGGCTGGCCTTCAACGAGCGCGTGCTGGAACTCGCCGAGGATCCGGGCACCCCCCTCCTCGAACGGGCCAACTTCCTCGCGATCTTCGCCAGCAACCTGGACGAGTTCTTCATGGTCCGCGTCGCCGGCCTGAAGCGCCGCATCACCACCGGCGTCGCCCAGCGCTCGGCCTCGGGCCTGTCGCCCACCAAGGTGCTGGAGAACATCCTCACCCGCGCCCGCGAGCTCATGGCCCGGCACGCCGCCTGCTTCCAGAACGACGTGGCCCCGGCGCTCGCCGAGGAGGACATCCACATCATCCGGTGGAGCGACCTCACCGAGAAGGAGCAGGCCCGGCTCTTCACGCTCTTCCGCAACAAGATCTTCCCGGTCCTGACCCCGCTGGCCGTCGACCCGGCGCACCCGTTCCCGTACATCTCCGGCCTGTCCCTGAACCTGGCCGTCACCGTGCGCAACCCGGTCTCCGGTCACGACCACTTCGCCCGTGTGAAGGTCCCGCCGATCCTGTCCCGGTTCCTCGAGGCCGGCCCGCAGCGCTTCGTCCCGCTGGAGGACGTCATCGCCGCGCACCTGGAGGAGTTGTTCCCCGGCATGGAGGTGCTGGACAGCCACATGTTCCGGGTGACCCGGAACGAGGACCTGGAGGTGGAGGAGGACGACGCGGAGAACCTGCTCCAGGCCCTGGAGAAGGAGCTGCTGCGGCGCCGCTTCGGTCCCCCGGTCCGCCTGGAGGTCGAGGAGTCGATCTCCCCGCAGGCCCTGGACACCCTGGTCCAGGAACTGAACATAGAGGACGCCGAGGTCTACCCGCTGCCCGGACCGCTCGACCTGACCGGGCTGTTCGCGATCGCCGGGCAGGACCGTCCGGAGCTGAAGTACCCGAAGTTCGTCGGCGGCACCCACCCGGACCTGGCCGAGGTCGAGTCCGCGCACGCCACCGACGTCTTCGCGGCGCTGCGCGAGCGCGACGTGCTGCTGCACCACCCGTACAACTCCTTCTCCACCTCCGTGCAGCGCTTCCTGGAGCAGGCCGCGCAGGACCCGGACGTCCTGGCCATCAAGCAGACGCTGTACCGCACCTCCGGCGACTCCCCGATCGTGGACGCCCTGATCGACGCCGCCGAGGCCGGCAAGCAGGTGCTGGTGCTGGTCGAGATCAAGGCGCGCTTCGACGAGCAGGCCAACATCAAGTGGGCCCGCAAGCTGGAGGAGGCCGGCTGCCACGTCGTCTACGGCCTGGTCGGGCTGAAGACGCACTGCAAGCTGTCGCTCGTGGTCCGCCAGGAGGGCGACACGCTGCGCCGCTACAGCCACGTCGGCACCGGCAACTACCACCCGAAGACCGCCCGGCTCTACGAGGACCTCGGGCTGCTGACCGCCGACGCGCAGGTCGGCGCCGACCTGTCCCACCTGTTCAACCGGCTCTCCGGCTACTCGCGCCGCGAGACCTACAACCGCCTGCTGGTGGCCCCGCGCAGCCTGCGCGACGGGCTGGTCTCGCGGATCCTCGCGGAGATCACCCACCATCGCGAGGGCCGGCCCGCGTACATCCGGATCAAGGCCAACTCGATGGTCGACGAGGCGATCGTCGACGCCCTCTACCGGGCCTCGATGGCCGGCGTGCCCGTCGACGTCTGGGTGCGCGGCATCTGCGCGCTGCGCCCGGGGGTGCCGGGCCTGTCGGAGAACATCCGGGTGCGCAGCGTGCTCGGCCGCTTCCTGGAGCACTCCCGGGTCTTCGTCTTCGGCAACGGAGGCGACCCCGAGGTGTGGCTCGGCAGCGCCGACATGATGCACCGCAACCTCGACCGCCGGATCGAGGCGCTGGTCCGGGTCGCCGACCCGGCGCACCGCGCCTCCCTGAACCGATTCCTGGAGACCGGAACCTCGGACTCCACCTCGTCCTGGTGGCTCGGCCCGGACGGGGACTGGACCCGGCACAGCACCGACGCCGAAGGGCGTCCGCTGCCCCACATCCAGGAGATGCTCATCGATGCGCGGAGGCGCCGGCGTGGCCCAGCGACACCCTGACACGGCAGCGACGCCCGCCGGCCTGACCGCCGGCGGGCTCCCCGACCGTGAGGCCGGTGCGGTCCTCGGACAGTACCTGCGGGAGGAGGCCACGGCCTTTCTGCGCGCACTGGCACCACGTGAGGGCGAACCCGGCCGGCCTCAGGACGACACCGCCGAGAGCGGCCGCCAGATGCGCCGCTCGGCCCGCCGCATCGCCGGCACCCTGCACACCTTCGGGTCGCTCACCGACCCGGGCTGGGCCGACCCCCTGCGGGCCGAGCTCGGCTGGCTCACCGACACCCTCGGCCGCGAGCACCGCTACGCCGCCCGGCTCAGCCGGCTGATCGGCGCACTGCAGCGGCTGGCCTCCGCGGAGGACACGGGGGGCATCCCCGCCGCTCCCGCCGACGACGACCTCGGCCTGTGGCTGCCGGTGCCCACCGTGCCGGACCCGGCGTCCGCAGCGTCCGAACCGCCCCGCGAGCGCCTGGGCGGCGTCGCGGAGACCCCACGCGGCACGACGGCGGCGCCCCAGGCGCCCGCCGAGGTCCCGGAACCGCTGACCGCGGTGGCCCACGCCGCCGGGACCCGTCGCTCGCCGGCTCCGCCGCAGGCCGCCGAACGCGGCGGCGCCGCGGGCGGCCCGCTCGCCGTGGGCGCCGCCCGGGCCGGTGCCCTGCTGGAACGTCAGCTCACGCTCGCCCGGACCCGGGCGCACTCCGCCGCCCTGCAGGCCATGGGCTCCTCGCGGTTCCACGCGGTGGTGGACGCGGTGGCGGTGCTCGCCTCCGAGGTGCCGCTGTCCCCCACGGCGCGCAAACCCGCCGCCACCTTGCTGCCGCTGCTGGCGGAGCAGGCCCACGCCCGGCTCACCGAGGCCGCGGCCGCACTGCCGCTGACGCGCGCACGGCACCCGTACAACGGCGAGACGCTCCACGCCGCGCTCGCCGGCGAACTGCCCGCAGAACGCCAGGACGCCGCGTGGAACCGGGTCCGCGTCCTGTTGCGGCTGCGCCGCTACTCCCAGGAGGTGCTGGCCTGCGACGACGGGGACTCCGCCGCCCGGCTGGCCGCCGCGGCGCGGGTGCTGGAGCAGCACCGCGAGGCCTCGGAGGCCGCGACCGCGGTGACCGCCGCCGCCCGCACCCCGCGGATCGCCCCCGCCACCGCCTACGCGCTGGGCGTGCTCCACGCCGACCAGCGCCTGGAGGTGGAGGCGGCCCGGTACGCCTTCGCCCACCTTTGGTCGCGCTGACGGTCGCGCCGACCGTCCGGCCCGCCCGTGGGGGCGGCCCGTGACCCGCAACCCGGAAAGGAGCACCGCCATCGCCTCCACCGGAACCGCCGACACCCCGATCCTCGCCGCCGGAGCGGTGCTGTGGCGCCGCTCCCCGTTCGACGACGGCCTGGAGATCGCACTGATCCACCGCCCCAAGTACGACGACTGGTCGCTTCCCAAGGGGAAGTTGAAGCGCGGGGAGACGGCGCTGGACGGCGCGCTCCGCGAGGTCAAGGAGGAGACCGGGCTCGACTGCGTGCCCGGGCGGGTGCTCCCGTCCTCCACCTATCTCGTGGAAGGGCGCACGAAGATTGTGCGTTACTGGGCCGCCGAGGCGCGCGAGGGTTCCTTCGCCCCGAACCACGAGGTCGACCGCATGCTCTGGCTTCCGCCGGCCGCCGCGCGCAACCGGCTCACCCATGAGCGGGACCGTGCCGTGCTCGACGCGTTCCTGCGCGGAACGCGCATGTGACGGTGGCACGCTGAGACGTACGCCACTCGGTGTGGGCTACAGCACCGCACTGATATGCGAGGTTCACCTTGCGTTCACCCTTGGCCGTCGACCACTTCACCTGATCTGCCTAATTTCGGCCTTACCGGTGAGCGAGCAGCCGCCGGGTGGATGCAGAAATCCATACCTCTGCTTCGCCGTCCACCGGCGGGCTTCAGGAAGGAATCACCAAAGGTGAAGCTTCAGCGTAAGAGCGGGCTCCGCGCCCTGGCCGTCGGCGCGGTCGCGGTCTCGGGTGCCCTCATGCTCACTGCGTGCGGTTCGGACGACAACACAAACGCGGGCGGCGACAGCAGCAAGGCACCCACGTCGTCCAGCAGCATCAAGTGCGCGGACAAGGGCGGCCAGCTCCTCGCTTCGGGCTCCTCGGCGCAGCAGAACGCCATGGACGCCTGGGTCAAGAACTACCAGCAGGCCTGCACCGACGCCCAGATCAACTACAAGGCGTCGTCCTCCGGTGAGGGCATCATCGACTTCAACAACGGCACGGACGGCTTCGCCGGATCCGACTCGCCGCTGAAGCCCGAAGAGGTCGAGGCGTCCAAGAAGGTCTGCACCGACGGCACCGGCATCAGCATCCCGATGGTCGGCGGCCCGATCGCCATCGGTTACAACGTCTCCGGCGTGGACAACCTGGTCCTGGACGCCCCGACCCTGGCCAAGATCTTCGACTCGAAGATCACCACCTGGGACGACGCGGCCATCAAGAAGCTGAACCCGGACGCCAAGCTCCCCAGCTCCAAGATCCAGACCTTCCACCGCCAGGACGAGTCCGGCACCACGGACAACCTCACCAAGTACTTCAACGGTGCCGCCAAGGACGCGTGGCCGTACGAGCACGCCAAGGCGTGGGCGGGCAAGGGCGGCCAGTCCGCCGCCAAGTCCGCCGGTGTCGCGGCCCAGGTCAAGCAGGTCAACGGCTCGATCGGTTACTTCGAGCTCTCCTACGCGACCGCCAACAGCATCAAGACGGTGAAGATCGACACCGGCGCCTCCGCCCCGGTCGAGGCCACCGCCGACAACGCCTCCGCCGGCATCGCGCAGGCGAAGGTCGTGGGCACCGGTGCCGACCTGTCCCTGGACATGTCCGCCGCCTACACCACCAAGGCCGACAACGCCTACCCGATCGTCCTGGTGACCTACGAGATCGCCTGCGACAAGGGCAACAAGGCCGAGACCCTGCCGCTGGTGAAGTCCTTCCTGGGCTACACCGCGTCCGAGGAGGGCCAGTCGATCCTGTCCGAGGCCGGCTACGCGCCGCTCCCGGCCGAGATCGCCACGAAGGTCCGCTCCACCGTGGACGCCCTGTCCTAACCCAGTCGACCGGCCCCGCGACGCACGTCGCGGGGCCGGTCGCACTTCCGGTGCACCGCCGCCGGGGGAGTGATCCCCCACCCAGACCGGAGAGAAAACCGATGGCTATAACCGCACAGAAGCCCACCCCGCCACCGTCCGCCAGGCATGCCGGGGCCACCGTCACGCGCGCCGGCGACAAGATCTTCTCAGGCCTGTCCCGTGGTTCCGGCATCCTGCTGCTGGTGATCATGGCGTCGATCGCGATCTTCCTGACGATCCGCGCGATCAACGCGATCTCCAAGGACCAGGGCAACTTCCTGACCACCTTCGAGTGGAACGCCGGCGCGAACCCGCCGGTCTTCGGCATCGCCGTGCTCGCCTACGGCACGATCGTCAGCTCGGTCATCGCGATGGTCATCGCGGTCCCGATCGCCGTCGGCATCGCGCTGTTCATCTCGCACTACGCGCCGCGCCGCATCGCCTCGCCGCTGTCGTACATCGTCGACCTGCTCGCCGCCGTGCCCAGCATCATCTACGGCCTGTGGGGCGCGCTCTTCCTGGTCCCGCACCTGGTCGGCCTGAACATGTGGCTGGACGAGTACCTCGGCTGGACCGTCGTCTTCGAGAAGGAAGACCCCCAGGGCGCGGCCCGCTCGATCTTCACCGTCGGCATCCTGCTGGCGATCATGATCCTCCCGATCATCACCAACGTCAGCCGCGAGGTCTTCCGCCAGGTGCCGCGGATGCACGAGGAGGCCGCCCTGGCCCTCGGCGCGACCCGCTGGGAGACCATCCGCATGTCGGTGCTCCCCTTCGCCCGGTCCGGCATCATCAGCGCCTCGATGCTCGGCCTCGGCCGCGCGCTCGGCGAGACGATGGCCGTCGCCACGGTGCTGTCCGCCGCGCCCATCCTGTCGGTGCACGTCCTGGACCCGGTCGGCGGGACCTTCTCCCAGAACATCGTCGCCAAGTTCGGCGAGGCCAACGAGTTCGGCCGTGACGCACTGATCGCCTCCGGTCTGGTGCTCTTCGTCATCACCCTGCTCGTCAACGGTGCCGCCCGCGCGATCATCGCCAAGCGCAAGGAATACTCGGGGGCCAACGCATGAGCCACGCAGTAGCAGACAAGCGCTCCGCCCCCGCGGTGCCGCAGCGGGCCCTGGCCCAGCGCCGGCTCCCCAAGTGGGCTCCCGCGGGCATAGCCGCCGGCGCGCTCGTGCTCGCCGTCGGCATCGGCCTCGGAGCGAGCCTGGACAGCAAGATCCAGTGGGGTCTGATCGCCGTCCTGCTGTTCGTCCTCGGCACCTACGCGATCGCCGCGATGGTCGAGGGCCGCCGCCAGGCCAAGGACCGGGTCGCCACCAGCGTCATCTGGGCGTCCTTCGTCCTCGCCGCGCTCCCCCTGTACTCGCTGATCCAGACCACGGTCAGCAAGGGTGTCAAGATCCTCGACGGCGCCTTCCTGTCGCACTCCATGAACGGCGTGCTGACCATCGGCGAGGGCGGCGGTGTCTACCACGCCATCATCGGCACCCTGGAGCAGGTCGGCATCGCCACCGCCATCGCGGCCCCGATCGGCATGATGACCGCCGTCTACCTCGTCGAGTACGGCAAGGGCCGGCTCGCCACGGCGGTGACCTTCTTCGTCGACGTCATGACGGGCATCCCGTCGATCGTCGCCGGTCTGTTCATCCTGTCGACCTGGAACCTGCTGCTGGGCTTCGGCCCCTCGGGCTTCGCCGGCGCCATGGCCCTGGCCATCCTGATGATGCCGGTGGTCGTCCGCTCGACCGAGGAGATGCTCAAGCTCGTCCCGAACGAGCTGCGCGAGGCCTCGCTGGCGCTCGGTGTCCCCAAGTGGCGCACCATTGTGAAGGTGGTCATCCCGACCGCGATCGGCGGCATCACCACGGGCGTCATGCTCGCGGTCGCCCGCATCGCCGGTGAGAGCGCCCCCATCGCGCTGTTGGTCTTCGGCAACAACCTGATCAACAACGACCCGTTCAACGGCCCTCAGGCCTCACTGCCGTTCTACATCTACCAGCAGTACCAGAACGGCAACGAGCCGAGCTACGACCGGGCGTGGGCGGCGGCACTCGTGCTGATCGCCTTCGTCATGATCCTCAACCTTGTGGCGCGCAGCATCGCGCGCTGGAAGGCCCCGAAGACCGGTCGCTGACGCGGCCAACATCAGCGACCCAAGGATTGCGAGCAACACCACCATGGCCAAGCGAATCGACGTCAGCGGACTCTCCGCCTACTACGGCGGCTTCAAGGCGATCGACGACATCTCGATGAACATCGAGCCGCGCACGGTGACGGCCTTCATCGGCCCGTCCGGCTGCGGCAAGTCCACCTTCCTGCGCACCCTCAACCGCATGCACGAGGTCACCCCCGGCGGCCGCGTCGAGGGCAAGGTGCTCCTGGACGACGAGAACCTCTACGGCCCCGGCGTGGACCCGGTCTCCGTGCGCCGCACGGTCGGCATGGTCTTCCAGCGCCCCAACCCGTTCCCGACGATGTCGGTCTACGACAACGTCGCGGCCGGCCTGAAGCTGAACGGCGTCAAGAAGAAGAGCGACCTCGACACGATCGTCGAGAAGTCGCTGCGCGGCGCCAACCTCTGGAACGAGGTCAAGGACCGCCTCAACAAGCCCGGCTCGGGCCTGTCCGGCGGTCAGCAGCAGCGTCTGTGCATCGCCCGCGCCATCGCGGTCGAGCCCCAGGTCCTGCTCATGGACGAGCCCTGCTCCGCGCTCGACCCGATCTCCACCCTCGCCATCGAGGACCTGATCGGTGAGCTCAAGGAGCGTTTCACCATCGTCATCGTGACCCACAACATGCAGCAGGCCGCGCGCGTCTCCGACCGCACCGCCTTCTTCAACCTGTCGGCGGTGGGCCAGCCCGGCAAGCTGATCGAGATCGACGAAACCGAGCGCATCTTCTCCAACCCGTCCGTCCAGGCGACCGAGGACTACATCTCCGGCCGCTTCGGCTGATCCGTCCCGCAGCCGGCCACAGCCGTCCTGCGGTGCTGCATGGCGGTGCCACCGCAAGGCGAAGGGCCCGCCCCCCGTACGGGGGGCGGGCCCATTTGCGTCGTACCCGGGGGCGCGTACCCGGGGGCGGGTCGTCCCCGGCTCAGCCGAAGGCCACGTGCACCACGGCGTAGACCAGCGCGGCCACCAGCGCCGCGGCCGGCATGGTGATGAACCAGCCGGTCACGATGTTCTTCGCGACGCCCCAGCGGACCGCGTTGACCCGCTTCGTCGCACCGACGCCCATGATGGCCGAGGTGATGATGTGGGTCGTGGAGATCGGCGCCTTGAAGATGTAGGCGGTCGTGTAGAGGATCGACGCCGCCGTGGTCTCGGCGGCGAAGCCCTGCGGCGGGTCCAGCTCGATGATCTTGCGGCCGAGGGTGCGCATGATGCGCCAGCCGCCGGCGTACGTACCGAGCGAGAGCATCGCCGCGCAGGCGAACTTCACCCACAGCGGGATCCCGTCGCCCTCCTCCTGGACGTCGGCGATGGTCAGCGCGAGCACCACGACGCCCATCGTCTTCTGCGCGTCCTGCAGGCCGTGGCCGAGCGCCATGCCCGCGGCCGAGACGGTCTGCGCGATGCGGAAGCCGCGCTTGGCCTTGTGGGGGTTGGCCTTGCGGAAGATCCACAGGATGGCCAGCATCACCAGGTAACCGACGACCAGCCCGACGACCGGCGACAGGAACATCGGCAGGATGACCTTGTCCACCACCCCGGACCAGATGACCCCCGTGCCGCCGGCCAGCGCCGCCCCCACCAGACCACCGAAGAGCGCGTGGCTGCTGGAGGAGGGCAGCCCGTAGTACCAGGTGATCAGGTTCCAGACGATCGCCCCGACCAGCCCGGAGAAGAGGATCGCCATGCCGGTCTGCCCGTGCGGCGTCTCGATCAGGCCCTCGCTGACGGTGTGGGCGATCCCGGTGCCGAGGAAGGCGCCGGCGAGGTTCATCACCGCGGCCATCGCCAGCGCGGCCCGCGGGGTCAGCGCCCGGGTGGACACGGAGGTGGCGATGGCGTTCGCGGAGTCGTGGAAGCCGTTGGTGTACGTGAAGAAGAGCGCGACGCCGATGGTCACGACCAGAGAGAAGGTCTCCACCGGGGTCAGGACTCCTTGACCGCGATGGTCTCCACGGTGTTGGCCACGTGTTCGAAGGCGTCCGCCGCCTCCTCCAGGACGTCCACGATCTGCTTGAGCTTGAGCACCTCGATGGCGTCGTACTTGCCGTTGAAGAGGTGCGCCAGCAGCTTGCGGTGGATCTGGTCCGCCTGGTTCTCCAGCCGGTTGACCTCGATCCAGTACTCGGTGAGGTTGTCCATGGTCCGCAGGTGCGGCATCGCCTCGGCGGTCAGTTCGGCCGCCCTGGCCAGCACCTCGATCTGCTGCTCGACCCCACGGGGCAGTTCCTCGACCTGGTACAGCACCACCAGGTCGACGGCCTCCTCCATGAAGTCCATGATGTCGTCGAGGGACGACGCCAGGGAGTAGATGTCCTCCCGGTCGAAGGGCGTGATGAAGGAGGAGTTCAGCTGGTGGAAGATCGCGTGCGTGGCGTCGTCCCCCGCGTGCTCCGCGGCACGCATCCGTTCCGCGATCTCCGAGCGGGTGGCCGAATCGGCCCCGAGCAGTTCCATGAGGAGCTTCGACCCTGTGACGATGTTGTCCGCGGATGCGGCGAACATGTCGTAGAAGCTCGTCTCCCTGGGGGTCAGACGAAAGCGCACGTGAAGTCCTCGGAATACATCGGTTTCGGTCGCATTGATGCTAGGCGCATCATCCGGCAACAGCTAACCGGCGTCCTACAGTGTCGCTCATCACCGCGGGTGCGCCCTAGCTGGGGTTCTGCACGCACCCTCGCACATTGGGGCGAATTCGGTACGATATACCCTGCCGGGGTATAGGGGGCAGGAGGGACATCATGACGGTCATCGAGACCGGTGGCGCCGAGGAACAGGCGCAGTCGCCGGCGGACGACGCCGGGGACGCTCCGGAGCACGGGCACGAGGCGCACCAGCACGGCTACGCCAAACAGAAGGACCAGCACCTCAAGCGGCTGCGCCGCGTCGAGGGGCAGATCCGCGGTCTGCAGCGGATGGTCGAGCAGGACGTGTACTGCATCGACATCCTCACCCAGGTGTCGGCCGGTACGAAGGCTCTGCAGTCCTTCGCCCTCCAGTTGCTGGAGGAGCACCTGCGGCACTGCGTCGCGGACGCCGCGGCGAAGGGCGGACCGGAGGCCGACGACAAGGTGGCCGAGGCCACCGCCGCCATAGCCCGGCTGCTCCGGAGCTAGCGACCGGCCCCTGCCGACCACCGGGTCCCCTGCGCGGGCACGCGGGGGCTCACGTTCAGCACCTCGTCGATGCGCTCGGAACTCAGCCGTTCCTCGGTCGTCGCCGACGCCGCGATCATCAGCTCGCAGCACAGCTCGATCTCCGCGAGGGCCACGTGGACCTGATCGTCCTGGTCCAGGAGCCACACCGCCACGTGCACCACCTCCTCCCCGCCCAGCGTAGGGACTGGTGCACGGTCCGTGCATGACACGGACGGGCCATTTCGGCAAGCCCTCAGGGGCCGGTCGCAGAAACGATCTTCCCCGTGTAGATGTCGGTCTCCCGGGGCAGCATGACCCGCACCGGCACCCCGAATCCGTACATCCCGGTCGTCGAGATCACCGTGACCTGCGCCGGCGCGCTCCGTACGCCCGCGCCCCCGCCGTTGCTGAAGGTGAACCGCTGCCGCACCTTGCGCAGCCGGCCGTCCTCGTCGAGCCAGGCGTCGAACGGGACCCGGGTCACGGTGAAGCCCTCCGCCGCGGCCGCGAGCTCCGCCCGCACCAGCGGGGAGGCGATGCGTGCGGCGTCCGCGATGTCCGTGACCCCCTGGTAGTGGCGCACCCGCACCCCGTCCAGGGTCTCCGTCCCGGTCTGCCGCACCTCCCGCGCCCCCCGCAGCAGCTCCACGGCCACCAAGGGGTCGGTCGCGCCCCCCGTGACGAGGTTGCCGTCCGGCAGCCTGGTCGTGTCGACCCGCACCCACTTGTCGGCGGGCACGCCCTCGCCCCGGTTCTTCATGTAGAGGGCGCCGGGCGTCAGCAGCTCCGTGACCGGCTCGTGCTCGGCGTCCCCGGCCGCGTCCGGCGGCAGGACCACCTGGAGGTGGCCGCGGCGCTCGGCGTAGTCGAAGGAGCCGGTGCCCCTGATGGCGATCTTCGTGCCGCCGCTGGCCATCTCCATCGACGTGACGATCTTCGAGCTGCCCGCGGCGGCCAGGGAGTCCACCGCCTGCCGCAGCGTCTCCCCCGCGTCGACCGGGACGCTGTCCACCTCGACGGCCTCACCGGCGGCCGAGCACCCCGCCACCGCCAGCGCGCACAACCCGAGACCCACGGCTGCCACAGTCGCCCGACCGAGCTGCCCCATCTCCGCCAACCCCCTGCACCCGCGCCTCGGACGTCGTCGGGCATAACGAGGGTCAGGGCACCGCGTCACGGCCGGTAGCTTTGTTCCGTGCCTCCCAGCGATCCGCCCCCGCCCGCCCACCGGGCGACCACCACCGAGAAGGGCGCCTTCTCCCGCGCGACCTGCGTCTGCGGCTGGCGGGGCCCGGCCCGCCGGGCGCGCGACCGCGCCCGGCGCGACGCCACCGACCACGAGCAGGGCTGACGACGGTCCGGCGGACGTCACATCCCCCACCCGCAACCGGTCACCTGTTCCCCACCGTCCTCACGGACGACCACACGGGGGAAGCGGAGCGGGAGGCCCCACTTTGAACCGACGAACTTTGATCCGCGGCGGCGCCGGCGTCGCCGCGGCGGGCTGGCTGGCCACGGCCTGCACCCCCGAGAGCGGCCGTCCCGCGCACGCGGGCAGCGCCGCGCCCGGCACCCCCGGCACCACCACGACGGCCGGCGGCTCCGCGTCACCCAGCGCCTCGCCGACCGCCCGCCCCGACTGGAAGGCCCTCGGCCGCACCCTGGACGGCAGCCTCGTCCTGCCCGACGACGCGGACTACGCCACCGCACGCCTGCTGTACAACACCCGCTTCGACGGGCAGCGCCCCGCCGCCGTGGCGTACGTCTCCGGCACCGAGGACATCCGCGCGTGCCTGGACTTCGCCCGCCGCACCGGCGTCCCCGTCTCGGTCCGCAACGGCGGGCACTCCTACGCCGGCTACTCCGGCGGCAAGGGCCGGCTCGTCCTCGACGTCTCGTCCATGGCCTCGGTGAGCCTGTCCGGCGGCACCGCGACCATCGGGGGCGGGGCGAAGCTCATCGACGTCTACACCAAGCTCGGCGCGAGCGGCCGCACCCTGCCGGCCGGCTCGTGCCCGACGGTCGGCATATCCGGCCTCACCCTGGGCGGCGGCCACGGGGTGCTCAGCCGCGCGTACGGGCTGACCTGCGACAGCCTCACCGGCGCCGAGATCGTCACGGCGGGCGGCCGGGTGCTGCGCTGCAGCGCCAGCGAGAACCCGGAGCTGTTCTGGGCGCTGCGGGGCGCGGGCGGCGGCCAGTTCGGCGTGGTCACCCGGCTGACGTTCGACACGCAGGCCTCCCCGCAGGTCGTCACCGGCTACCTGACCTGGCCCTGGAGCAAGGCCGCCGCCGTCCTGCGCGCCTGGCAGGAGTGGGGGCCCACCCAGCCCGACGAGATCTGGTCCGCCCTGCACCTGGACAAGTCGGGCACCGGATCCCCGCAGATCAGCATCGCCACCGTGGGCATCACCTCGCGCGACGGGCTCGCGAACGCCGTCGACCGGCTCGCCGACACCATCGGCGCCCCCGCGACCAGCGTCTCCCTGCACCCGCGCTCCTACCTCGACGCCGCCCTCGCGTACGCGGGCTGCTCGAACCTGAGCACCGCCCAGTGCCACCTGCCCGGTACCACCCCGGGTCGCAGCCCCTCCGGCCGGCTCGGCCGGGAGACCTACGCGGCCCGCTCGGACTTCTACGACCGCTCGCTCTCCGCCGCCGGCATCCAGACCCTCCTGTCCCAGGTGGAGGGGCTCCGCTCCGGCTCCGGCAGCGTCTCCCTCACCGCGCTGGGCGGCGCCGTCAACCGTGTCTCGCCCACGGCCACCGCCTTCGTGCACCGGCGCTCGCGCTTCCTGGCGCAGTACATAGAGAGCCCCGGCACCACGGGCTGGCTGACCGGGCTCCACACGGCCATGCGCCGCCACGCCTCCGGCGCCGCCTACCAGAACTACACCGACGCCACGCTGACCGACTGGCGCACCGCCTACTACGGCTCGGCCGCCGACAAGCTGACCCGCCTGAAGACCCGCTACGACCCCTCGCGGCTGTTCAGCTTCCAGCAGGCCCTGTAACGAGGCCCCGTCCGCCGGCGGCGGCCGTCAGGCGGCCAGGTCCCTGTCGACCGCCGACGGCTCCGGGTAGGGCTCGCCCCGGCGGGCCCCCGGCGACCGGCCGGGCGAGGCCTGCACGAGCACGCCGATGCGGGACCCCGCAACGGCCTTCGTCAGCGGTGTCAGCAGGGCCAGCGCCGCCGGGGCCAACAGCAGCGCGACGGCCGTGCCGAGGGCGAAGCCGCCCAGGACGTCGGTGGGGTAGTGCACGCCCATGTAGACGCGGCAGAAGCCCTCGGCCAGCGCGACGGCGATGGCCGCCAGGCCCCACTTGCGGCTGACCATGAACAGCCCCATCGCGACGGCCATCGTCAAGGTGGCGTGGTCGCTGACGAAGGAGAAGTCGGTCTTCCCCTTCACCAGGACGTCGATGCCCTCGTGGTCCACGAAGGGCCGGGGCCGGTCCACGAAGTTCCGCAGCGGGATGTTGAGCGCCAGCGCGATCGACGCCGCCAGCCCGGCCCAGATCACACCCGCCACGGCCGTCGGCGCCTCGGTGCCGCTGCGGCGCGCCACGCGCCACCAGCACCAGCCGGCGATCAGCACCATGAGCAGGATCAGGCCGTACTCGCCGACGGCCTCCATCACACGGTCGAACCAGCGCGGGGCGTCCTTCGCGAGCCCGTTGATGTCGCGGAGCAGACTGACGTCGGGGTTCGAGCCGTCCAGTGAGAGCTCTGCCACCGGTGTCCCTCACTCTCTTCCGCCGCACCCCCGTGCACGTCCGTGTGGGAGTTGATTCTCCCCCGTCCAACGGACGGCACGGTACGTCGCGTTCCGGTCTCCACCGGATGATCACCAAGGTGTTATCGAAGGGAGACACGTTCCCGCATGCCGGGGCCGGGTGTTCACCCACGGCGACGCCGCGGCGGGCGCGCGACGGTCACACCGCCGCCGCACCTGCCGCCGTCACGCGCGTCGCCCCGATGTAGTCCGGGGTGTCGATCTTGTCGAAGCGGATCACCGCGCCCGTGTAGGGAGCGTTGATCATGTAGCCGCCGCCGACGTAGATCCCCACGTGGTGGATGGACCGCGGGTCGGTCAGGTCGTACGCGAAGAAGACCAGGTCGCCCGGGAGCAGCTCGTCCCGCTCCGGGTGCGGTCCGGCGTTCCACTGGTCGTTGGCCACGCGCGGCAGCTCGATCCCCACCGAGTGGTACGCCGCCTTCGTCAGGCCCGAGCAGTCGAACCTGCCGCCCTGCTCCGGCGTGCCGTTGCCGCCCCACAGGTACTTCGTCCCCAGCTTCTGCTGGGCGTAGTAGATCGCGCCCGCCGACTGTCGCGACGGCCCCACCGGGCCCACGGGCGCCGCGAAGCTCTTCTGCAGGGTCGTGATGATCCGGACGTAGTTCTGCGTCTCCCGGATCCGCGGCACCCCGCCGGCCTGGATGACGCGGTACGCACCCGCGTTATACGCGGCGAGCATGTTCTCCGTCGGGTCCCCCGGCACGTCCTTGACGTAGCCCGCCAGCTCGCAGTCGTACGAGGCTGCCGAGGGGATGGCGTCCGCCGGGTCCCACACGTCGCGGTCCCCGTCACCGTCCCCGTCCACGCCGTGCGTCGCCCACGTCCCGGGGATGAACTGCGCTATCCCCTGCGCCTGCGCCGCGCTCTGCGCCTTCGGGTTCCAGCCGCTCTCCTGGTAGAGCTGTGCCGCCAGCAGCGCCGGGTTGATGGCCCCGCAGAGGTTCCCCCACTTCTGCACCAGGCCCTGGTTGTCTCTTATACCCATCTCCAATCCCCCGAGACCCCTCTACACCCCTCATGCCGTCTTTTTCTTTAAAAAAAAAA
>NZ_JARAVO010000151.1:0-23031 GCF_033792805.1 Streptomyces sp. PA03-1a | reverse complement strand
CATTCTGCGCCGTACCCGCCCTCCGCCCGCCCGTCCTGCCCGGGAAGGACCGCGTGCGCGCACGGAGGGGGGCGGTTTGTCAGTGGGGCGAGGCAGGATGGATGGCATGTCGCGACGGAGCACTGGGGCCACCCCGGAGGAGCGGGATCCGGCGGGGGCCCTCGACGCGTTCGCCCCCGCCACGCGCGCGTGGTTCACGGGGGCCTTCAGCGCGCCCACCGCCGCGCAGGCGGGGGCCTGGCGCGCGATCGCCGGGGGGTCCGACGTGCTCGTGGTGGCCCCCACGGGCTCCGGGAAGACGCTGGCGGCGTTCCTTGCCGCCCTGGACCGGCTGGCGTCGACGCCGCCGCCGGCCGAGGCCAAGCGCCGATGCCGCGTGCTGTACGTGTCCCCCCTGAAGGCGCTCGCCGTCGACGTGGAGCGCAACCTGCGCAGTCCGCTGACCGGCCTGCGGCACGAGTCCGTGCGGCTGGGGCTGCCGGAGCCTGAGGTGCGGGTGGGCATCCGCTCGGGCGACACCCCGGCGGCCGAGCGGCGCGCGCTCGCCACCCGGCCGCCGGACATCCTGATCACGACCCCCGAGTCGCTGTTCCTGATGCTGACCTCCTCGACCCGGGAGTCGCTGCGCGGCGTCGAGACGGTGATCCTCGACGAGGTGCACGCCGTCGCCGGGACGAAGCGCGGTGCGCACCTGGCGCTGTCGCTGGAGCGGCTGGACGAGCTGCTGGAGCGCCCCGCGCGGCGCATCGGCCTGTCGGCGACGGTCCGCCCGGTGGACGAGGTGGCGCGCTTCCTGTCGCCGCAGCGCAAGGTGACGGTCGTCCAGCCCCCGTCGCAGAAGGAGTTCGACCTGTCGGTGGTCGTCCCCGTCGAGGACCTGGGCGAGCTCGGCGGCTCCCCCGCCACCGAGGGCGACGACCCGCGGCCTTCGATCTGGCCGCACGTCGAGGAGCGCATCGCCGACCTGGTGCAGGACCACCGCTCCACGATCGTCTTCGCCAACTCGCGCCGCCTGGCCGAGCGGCTGTGCAACCGGCTCAACGAGATCGCCTACGAACGGGCCATGGGCGAGCCCCTGCCCGAGGGCGCGCCGCCCGCGGAGATCATGGCGCAGTCCGGCGCGGCGCGCGGGGCGCCGCCGCTGCTGGCCAGGGCGCACCACGGCTCGGTCTCCAAGGAGCAGCGCGCCCTGGTGGAGGAGGACCTCAAGGCCGGGCGGCTGCCGGCCGTCGTCGCCACGTCCAGCCTGGAGCTGGGCATCGACATGGGCGCGGTGGACCTGGTCGTCCAGGTGGAGTCGCCGCCCTCGGTGGCGTCCGGGCTGCAGCGCGTGGGCCGGGCAGGACACCAGGTGGGGGCGGTCTCGACCGGGGTGGTCTTCCCCAAGTACCGCGGCGACCTCGTGCAGTCGGCGGTGGTCACCGAGCGGATGCGGGAGGGCGCGATCGAGGCGTTGCGCATCCCGGCCAACCCGCTGGACGTCCTGGCGCAGCAACTGGTCGCGATGACGGCGCTGGACACCTGGGACGTCGACGAACTGCTGGCGATGGTACGCCGGGCCGCGCCCTTCGCCGCGCTGCCGCACTCGGCGTTCACCGCGGTGCTGGACATGCTGGCCGGGCGCTATCCGTCGGACGCCTTCGCGGAGCTCCGGCCGCGCGTGGTGTGGGACCGGGTGGCGAACACGGTGGCGGCCCGGCCCGGCGCGCAGCGCCTGGCGGTGACCTCGGGCGGCACGATCCCCGACCGCGGGCTGTTCGGGGTGTTCCTGGCCGGCGCCGACCCGAAGAAGGGCGGCGGCCGGGTCGGCGAGCTCGACGAGGAGATGGTCTACGAGTCCCGGGTGGGAGACGTCTTCACCCTGGGCACGACCTCGTGGCGGATCGAGGACATCACCCGCGACCGGGTGCTGGTCTCCCCCGCCCCGGGCGTGCCCGGGCGGCTGCCGTTCTGGAAGGGCGACCAGCTCGGCCGCCCGCTCGAGCTGGGCCGCGCCCTCGGCGCGTTCCTGCGCGAGGTCGCCGCCCTGGACCCGCGCAAGGGCCGGGCCCGGCTGGCCGCGGCGGGGCTGGACCCGTGGGCGGTCGACAATGTGCTGGCCTACCTGGAGGAGCAGCGCAAGGCCTGCGGCCATGTGCCCGACGACCGCACCATCGTGGTGGAGCGCTTCCGGGACGAGCTGGGCGACTGGCGGGTGGTCGTCCACTCCCCCTTCGGCGCCCAGGTCCACGCCCCATGGGCGCTCGCGCTGGGTGCCCGGCTCGGTGAGCGGTACGGCTTCGACGCGCAGGTGATGCACGCCGACGACGGCATCGTGCTGCGTCTGCCGGACGCGGATCTGATGGGCCTGGACCTGCTGGACGTGGACCCGGCGCGGCAGGGCACCGAGTACGACGCCGACCAGTCCCCGGTCGGCGCCGCAGACGTCGCCTTCGACAAGGGCGAGGTCGAGCAGCTCGTCACCGACCAGATCGGCGGTTCCGCGCTGTTCGCGTCCCGGTTCCGGGAGTGCGCGGCCCGTGCGCTGCTGCTGCCCCGCCGGGACCCCGGCAAGCGCACGCCGCTGTGGCAGCAGCGCCAGCGGGCCGCCCAATTGCTCCAGGTGGCCTCGGAGTTCGGTTCGTTCCCGATCGTGCTGGAGGCGGTCCGCGAGTGCCTGCAGGACGTCTTCGACGTCCCCGGGCTGGTCGAGCTGATGGGCGACATCGAGTCCCGCAAGGTGCGGCTGGTCGAGGTGACGACGCCCGAACCGTCGCCGTTCGCCAAGTCGCTGCTCTTCGGCTACGTGGCGCAGTTCCTCTACGAGGGCGACTCGCCGCTGGCCGAGCGGCGCGCCGCGGCGCTCTCGCTGGACTCCCGGCTGCTGGCGGAGCTGCTGGGCCAGGCCGAGCTGCGCGAGCTGCTCGACGCCGACGAGATGGTGGAACTGGAGCAAGAGCTGCAGTGGCTTACCGAGGACCGGCGGATCAAGGGTCCCGAGGGGGTCGCCGACGTACTGCGCCTGCTGGGCCCGCTGGACGACGCCGAGCTGGCCGCGCGCGGAGCGGAACCGGGCTGGGCGGCCGGGCTGGAGGGCGCGCGCCGGGCGATCCGGGTCCGCGTCGCGGGCGTGGACCGCTGGGCCGCCGTGGAGGACGCCGGGCGGCTGCGGGACGCCCTGGGCACCGCCCTGCCGGTCGGTGTGCCGGAGGCCTTCACCGAGCCCGTCAAGGACCCGCTGGCGGATCTGCTGGCCCGCTACGCCCGTACGCACGGGCCGTTCACCTCGGCCGAGGCCGCCCAGCGCTTCGGCCTGGGCACCGCCGTCGCCGACGGCACCCTGCACCGGCTCGCCGCGTCCGGCCGGGTCGTGCAGGGCGAGTTCAGGCCCGGCGGCGCGGGCCACGAGTGGTGCGACGCCGGTGTGCTGCGGCGGCTGCGGCGGCGCTCGCTGGCGGCGCTGCGGCACGAACTGGAACCCGTGCCGCCGGCCACGCTGGCCACCTTCCTGCCGCAGTGGCAGCACGTGGGCACGCACGGCCTGCGCGGCCTCGACGGTCTGGTGCGGGCCGTCGAGCAGTTGCAGGGCGCCGCCGTCCCCGCCTCGGCCCTGGAGAAGCTGGTCCTGCCCGCCCGTGTGGCGGACTACACCCCGGCAATGCTGGACGAGCTGACGTCGGCGGGCGAGATCGTGTGGGCGGGGGCCGGCGCCCTGCAGGGCAAGGACGGCTGGCTGTCGCTGTATCTCGCGGACACCGCGCCCCTGTTGCTGCCGCAGCCCCAGCCGCTGGAGCTCTCCCCGGTGCACCACGCGGTCCTGGACGGGCTCTCGGGCGGCTACGGACTGTTCTTCCGGCAGATCTCCGAACAGGTCCGCGCCGCCGGGCACGAGCTGTCCGATCCGGAACTGGCCGAGGTGGTCTGGGAGCTGGCCTGGTCGGGCCGGCTGACCAACGACACGCTCGCGCCGCTGCGCGCCCTGCTCGGCTCCGGCCGTACGGCGGGCTCCACCGCGCACCGGGCGCCGCGCGCGGTGCCCCGTGGCCGCTACGGCGCCTTCACGGCCCGCACCGGCCGGCCCGCGCCCCGCGTGACGGCGTCACGGGGCGGGCCGCCGACGACCGCGGGCCGCTGGTCCCTGGTACCGGAGGCGGAGCCCGACGCGACGCACCGGGCGCACGCCCTCACCCACGCGCTGCTGGACCGGCACGGCGTGGTCACCCGGGGGGCGGTGGCCGCCGAGGGTGTGGAGGGCGGCTTCTCCGCCGCGTACCGCGTCCTGTCGGCCTTCGAGGAGACCGGCCAGGCGCGCCGAGGCTACGTCGTGGAGGGGCTGGGCGCGGCCCAGTTCGCCATGGACGGCGCGGTGGACCGCCTGCGGGCCATCAGCAACGCCCGGGACCGCGAGGACGCCCGGCACGACAAGGCCCGCACCGTGGTGCTGGCCGCGGCCGACCCGGCCAACGCCTACGGCGCCGCCCTGCCCTGGCCCGAGCAGCCCGCCGGGGTGACCCACCGGCCGGGACGCAAGGCGGGGGCCCTGGTCGTCCTGGTCGACGGCGAGCTCACGCTGTACGTGGAGCGCGGCGGCAAGACCCTGCTGGCCTGGCCCGGCACCTCCGCGGCGGAGGGCGACGGCCGGGGAGGCGCCGGCGCGGACGAGGAGCGGTTGCAGGCGGCCGCCGACGCGCTCGCCCTGGCCGTGCGTGACGGTGCGCTCGGCCGGCTCACGGTGGAACGCACGAACGGCGAGTCCGCCCTCACCTCGGTGCTCGGCCGGGCCCTGGAGGCGGCCGGCTTCCATGCGACACCCCGCGGCCTGCGGCTGCGGGCCTGAACGGGACAGGGGGATCCGTGCCCGAGGGCGACACGATCTGGCTGGCCGCGCACCGGCTGCACTGGGCGCTGGCGGGGCACGTACTGCTCCGTGCGGACCTGCGTGTGCCGCGGCTGGCGACGACCGACCTGTCGGGACGCCGCGTGGAGGAGGTCGTGGCCCGCGGCAAGCACCTGCTGATCCGGGTCGAGGGCGGGCTGACCCTCCACTCGCATCTGCGCATGGACGGTTCCTGGCAGTTGTACGCACCCGGTGAGCGCTGGCGGGGCGGTCCCGACCACCAGGTCCGGGCGGTCCTCGCCAACGCCGAGCGGGTCGCGGTCGGCTACCGGCTGCCCGTGCTGGAGCTGCTGCGCACCGCCGAGGAGGACCGGGCCGTCGGCCACCTCGGTCCCGATCTGCTGGGCCCGGACTGGGATCCGGCCGAGGCGCTGCGCCGGCTGACCGCCGACCCGGCCCGGCCGGTCGGGGAGGCGCTGCTGGACCAGCGCAATCTGGCGGGCATCGGCAACGTCTACAAGTGCGAGGTGTGCTTCCTGCGCGGCGTCACGCCCTGGATGCCGGTCGGGGAGGTCCCCGAGCCCGAACGGGTCGTCGAGCTCGCCAGGAAGCTGCTGCAGGCCAACAAGACCCGGCACGGCCACATCACCACCGGCGACACCCGGCGCGGCCGGACGCACTGGGTGTACCGCCGGGACCGGCACGGCTGCCTGCGCTGCGGGACGGCGATCCGCGTCGCCGAGCTGGGCCCGCCCGGCCAGACCCGTGCGACGTACTGGTGCCCGCAATGCCAGCGCGGCCCCGCGCCCGCGTCCGCACCGGCGCCGCGGCACACCAATTGACGGACCGTCAGATCCGGTCGTACCGTCGCCGCATGACCGTACCGGCGTACGACCTCACCGGGCGCACCGCTCTGGTCACCGGCGCCGCCAGCGGCATCGGCCGGGCCTCGGCGCTGCTGCTCGCCCAGGCCGGGGCCACCGTGACGTGCGCGGACGTGGACGAGCCGGGCGCCCGGCACACCGCCGGGCTCGCCGTGAAGGCCGGCGGCGCGGCGGAGGCGCGTGCCGTGGACGTCACCGACCGCGCCCAGGTGGCCGAGGCGGTCGCGGCGATCGTGGCCACCCACGGACGGCTGGACGTCCTGGCCGCCATCGCGGGCGTCATGCACTCCAGTTCCGTCCTGGACACCGACGAGGCCGACCTGGACCGGGTGCTGTCGGTGAACTTCAAGGGGGTGCTGCACTGCGCCCGCGAGGCCGCCCGCCCGATGGCCGAGCGCGGTGCCGGCAGCATCGTCACCATGGCCTCCGGAGCCATCGACACCGGCGCCCGCGGGCTGCTCTGCTACAGCGTCTCGAAGGCCGCCGTCGTCCAGCTGACCCGGACCCTCGCCACGGAGCTGGGACCCCGCGGCGTGCGGGCCAATGCCGTGGCGCCCGGCTTCATCCGCACGCCGATGACGAGCCACCACGGCACCGGCCCGGACGGCCTCTTCGACGAGCGGGCCCAGGCGCGCGCCGAGGAGGCGCTGGTGCGCGCCGCGCCCCTGGGCCGTGTGGGCGACCCGCAGGACGTGGCGCACACCGTGCTCTTCCTGGCCTCCGACGCCTCAGCCTTCACGACCGGCCAGATCCTGCGCCCCAACGGGGGCGTCGTCATGCCCTGGTAGTGACTGACTTCGCGGACCCGGAAGTCTTCCCGGCAGCCCTCCCGGCGCCGGGCCCTCAACCTCACGGACGGCCGCCGGAGCGGCGGCTGATGATCCCCGTGACCACCTCGCCGTGTGCAGGGGGACGATGCTGAGCCCCCAGCCACCGGCGACGACCAGGCCCTCGAAGGAGCCTGCCTGCGCGGGCTGGGCGATGAGCCTCAGCAGGGCCCACCACCACACCACTCCCGCGACGAAAGCGATCGCCCAGCGGACCGGCCGCCGGGCCCACAGCTCGTGAAACAGGCGGAGAACGTGCATGGCCGCCTCCTTCGGAGCCCCGAGGTTGCGGCGGGTATCACCAGGGACCCAATCCCGGGCTTTCCCCGTACACAGGTGCGATCCCCTTCCGGCAAGATCTCTAGACCTCTGCCGCCCCACCCCGCACGACGTTCACCCGGAAGGAGGACACGTACGGCTACTACCTGCGACATTCCGCCGCCCGAGCGCAACCCAGGGCGACCGGCCCCGATGCTCCCGCCGACGACGCCCCGCCGGCCTAGACGTTCTCGGCCTGGAACATCCAGTGGTGCTTCTCGAGCTCGGCGGCGAGCCCGATCAGGATGTCCTGGCTCACCGGATCGGGCTTCTCCGTCGCCTCGATCCCCTGGCGCACCCGCCTGATCACGGCGTCCAGCGCCACGATCATGACCGAGACCACCTTCTCGTCCTTGATCCAGCCGTCCGGCACCTCGTCGATCCTGCTGCTCTTGGAGACCGTCCCCGCGCGCCCGTCCGGCGTCACCCCGATCGCGGCCGCCCGCTCCGCGACCGTGTCGGCGTAGGTCCGCGCGGTGGTCACCACGTCGTCGAGCTGGAGGTGGACCGACCGGAACCGCGCCCCGACCACGTTCCAGTGCACCTGCTTGGCGACGAGCGACAGGTCGATGAGATCGCTGAGGGTGTGCTGCAGGGCCTCACCGACGGTCTTGCGGTCGGCCTCGGGCAGCGTGCTCTTCACGACGGTCATGCTGCTCCTCCTCGGGAATTGCCTGGCGTCGCAGGACCACCTCCACGGCGGCCCCGCCTCATGAGCGCCTTCCCCGGATCCGCGGACCACACGCGGACACGCCGTGGCCCCGGCCGGTTGCCCACCGGCCGGGGCCACGGTTCGGAACTGCTTGGTGTCGCTCAGGCCGCGACGACGTCCACGGCCTCGGTGGGCGCCTTCGGCGCCTTGATGGTGACCCGCTCGTCCGGACCGGACGGTACGGACGGAACCGCGCCCAGCAGCGGCCGCATAGGCGCGGCTGCCGACCCGACAGCAGCCGACTCGGCGAGTTCGGCAAGCGCCAGATCGTCGCTGACCTCCCGCATCACCTCGGACATCGGGACGTCCAAGGCGTCACAGATCGCGGAGAGCAGTTCGGAGGAAGCCTCCTTCTGCCCTCGTTCGACCTCCGACAGATAGCCCAGGGAGACCCGGGCGGATGAGGAGACCTCACGCAGGGTGCGGCCCTGACGCTGGCGCTGCCGACGCAGCACGTCACCGAGCAGGCGACGGAGCAGAATCATCGGTGGCTCCCTCCTCGGACCGCGAATTCGCAACCTTCTTGCCCCACCGTACCGCCTCCGACACCGGCCGTGCGGGGAGCGATGACGTGTTCACTCAGGGCTGCAAACATCCCTTCCCCCCGCTGTCTTCCCTACCCTTCGCCGTCGGGGATTCGTCGGGTGTTCCCCCGCCCGTCAGGAGCGTCTGCTGCAAGAGGGTCAGAACGGCGTTCACGGTGGTGGTACGGATTTCGGCACGGTCGCCGTTCAACTGCAGTCTCTCGCACCACGAGCCGGTCGGCCCGGCGACCGCCACGAAGACCGTCCCGACCTGCTGTCCGTCCTGCGGGTCCGGGCCGGCGACTCCGGTGGTGGACAGCCCCCAGTCGGCGCGCAGCACGCGCCGCACGCCCTCCGCCATCCCCCGCGCGACGTCGGGGTCGACGGCCCCGCGTTCGGCCAGCAGCGCGCCGTCCACGCCCAGCACGTCCCGCTTCAGTTCGGTGGCGTACGCGGTGACCGAACCGCGGAAGGACCTGGAGGCGCCGGGCACCGAGGTCAGCTCGGCGGCGACCAGGCCACCGGTCAGCGACTCGGCGACGGCGAGCCACTGCTGCCGCCCCTCCAGCAGCCCCAGCACCTCGGCGGCGACGTTCACGCGCCCTGTCCCTGCTCCTCCGGGAACTCCAGCGGGACGTCCTCCGCGAGCGCCCCCTCCTCCTCGTCCGCGCCCTCGTGCGCCCGGCGCACGGCGGCCGCGCGCTGCGCGGCCAGTCCGGCCCGGCGCATGACGACGGCCTGGCGCACGTAGTCCAGGCCCGTCACCACGGTCAGCACCACCGCGGCGCCCATCAGCACCGCCCGCAGCGTCGCCAGCGGCCCGGTGAGGATCAGGATGTACATGCCGACGGCGACGCCCTGGGTGAGCGTCTTCAGCTTGCCGCCCCGGCTGGCCGGGATCACCCCCCAGCGGATCACCCAGAACCGCATCAGCGTGATGCCCAGCTCGCGGAAGAGGATCACCGCGGTGACCCACCAGGGCAGGTCCCCGAGGGCCGAGAGCCCGATCAGCGCCGCGCCCATGATCGCCTTGTCGGCGATCGGGTCGGCGATCTTGCCGAAGTCGGTGACCAGCCCGTAGCGCCGGGCCAGCTCGCCGTCGAAGAGATCGGTGATCATCGCGATGGCGAACGCCGCCCACGCGAAGGAGCGCCACGCCGGGTCGTGCCCGTCGTCGTGCACGAGCAGCACGACGAAGCCCGGCACCAGCAGCAACCGCACCATCGTCAGGACGTTGGCGATGTTCCACAACGAAGGCCGCCGGACCGCGGCCGCCGGGGCGGCGGGTGCGGACCGGTGGTTGCCGGCGGCGGACGCCGGGACTCCCGTCATCTGCGCGCCTCCTGCGTCGTGCCAAGCGGCTCCGCGACGAGGTCGACGCCTTCGGTGTCCACCACCTTCGCCGCGACGAACGATCCGGGCACCAGGCCCGCGCGGGAGGTCAGGACGACCTGGCCGTCGGTCTCCGGCGCCTGGTGGGCACCGCGGCCGACCGCCCCCTCCTCCTCGTCGACGGAGTCGACCAGCACCTGCACCGTCGAGCCCAGCCGCTCCTCGGCACGCTGCGCGGTCAGCTCCTCGGCCAGCCGCGAGACCCGGGCCAGCCGCTCGGCGACGACGTCCTCGTCGAGCTTGCCGTCGTAGCCGGCCGCCTCGGTGCCCTCCTCGTCGGAGTAGCCGAAGACGCCGATGGCGTCGAGCCGGGCGGCGCCCAGGAAGCGCTCCAGCTCCTCCAGGTCCGCCGCCGACTCGCCCGGGAAGCCGACGATGAAGTTGGAGCGGACCCCGGCCTCCGGCGCCTTGGAGCGGATGGTGTCGAGCAGCTCCAGGAAGCGCTCGGTGTCGCCGAAGCGGCGCATCGCGCGCAGCACCCCGGGGGCGGAGTGCTGGAAGGACAGGTCGAAGTACGGCGCGACCTTGGGCGTCGAGGTCAGCACGTCGATCAGGCCCGGGCGCATCTCGGCGGGCTGCAGGTAGCTGACCCGGATCCGCTCGATGCCGTCGACGGCGGCCAGTTCCGGCAGCAGCGTCTCCAGCAGCCGGATGTCGCCGAGGTCCTTGCCGTACGAGGTGTTGTTCTCGCTGACCAGCATGACCTCCTTGACGCCCTGCTCGGCCAGCCAGCGCGTCTCGCCGAGCACGTCCGAGGGGCGGCGGGAGATGAAGGAGCCCCGGAAGGACGGGATGGCGCAGAAGGAGCAGCGGCGGTCGCAGCCGGAGGCCAGCTTCACGGAGGCCACCGGGCTGCTGTCCAGGCGGCGGCGGAGCGGTGCGCGCGGCCCGGAGGCGGGCGCGACGCCCTCGGGCAGGTCCGCGGGGGCGGGGACCGGCTCCGTGGCGCTCTGCGCGTGGCCGGGCAGCGCGACCTCGCTCACGGCCTGCCGGGCGGCCGGGCTGACCGGGAGCAGCTTGCGGCGGTCGCGCGGGGTGTGGGAGGCGTGGACACCGCCGGAGAGGATCGTCTGCAGGCGGTCGGAGATGTTCGCGTAGTCGTCGAAGCCGAGCACGCCGTCCGCCTCGGGCAGGGCCTCGGCCAGCTCCTTCCCGTAGCGCTCGGCCATGCAGCCGACCGCGACGACGGCCTGGGTGCGGCCGTGGCCCTTGAGGTCGTTGGCCTCCAGCAGGGCGTCGACGGAGTCCTTCTTGGCGGCCTCGACGAAGCCACAGGTGTTCACGACGGCCACGTCGGCGGCGGCGGCGTCCTCGACGAGCTGCCACCCGTCCGCCGCCAGCCGGCCGGCGAGCTCCTCGGAATCCACCTCGTTACGGGCGCAGCCGAGCGTGACAAGAGCGACGGTACGGGGTTCGGACATAGGCTCAGCCTACTTTGTCCCCGACGGGGCTCCGACGCGCAGCGGCGCCCGGCGCCGGGACGGGTGTCCCGCGCCGGGCGCCGCGGTGTCCGTGCGCGCCCGTGGAACCGGGCGTCACCCTGCTTCCGGGTCGCCGGGGGTGAAGGTGAGGCGCTGGACCTGACCGGGGTCGCCCGCGGGCCCGAGGTCCTTGCCGTTGACGAAGAGGTGGACCGCGCCCGCGTTGCCGATGATGAGGTTGATCTTGCTCTTGTCGGTGAAGGTCTTGGAGTCGCCCGGCTCCAGACTGCCCTGGTAGAGCTGCTTTCCGTTGCTGTCCACCGCCTGGATCCAGCTCTTGTCGTTCTGGGCGGTGAGCTTGACCGTGACCTTGTCGGCCGGCGCCGCGGCGATCGCGCTGTCGGACTCCTCGGGCCTCGGCGCGGAGCTCGTGGGGTTGCCGGACGGCTCGGCCGCCGGGCTCGCCGCACTGGGCTTGCCCGCCACCGGTTCCTTGCCGCCGTCCTCGCCACCGCTGAACAGGGTGAACCCGACGAAACCGATGACGGCGACGATCGCCGCGACCATGGCGGCGGTCCAATTGGGGCGGCGCGGCTCGGACCTCATCCGCTCCGCCTCGTACAGCGGCGCCACCGGGGTGGGGGCGGGCGCACTGCCGTGCTCCGCCGAGAACTGCTGGATCAGGGCCTCGGGATCGAGGCCCACGGCGCGCGCGAGCGCCCGGATGTGGCCGCGGGCGTACACGTCGCCGCCACAGCGGGAGAAATCGTCCTGCTCGATCGCGTGCACGATGGGCGGGCGCACACGCGTTGTGGTACTGACCTCGTCGACGGTCAGACCCGCGGCGATGCGGGCCTGGGCGAGGGCGCGACCGACCGAGAGCCGGTCGTCGGGGGGCGGGTTGCCGATGGACACGGGGGCGCCTTTCGAGCGTGCAGCCACCTGCTGGAGACTCAGTCTAGGGGGGTGTGCAAAAGGACGGGCAAGCGGGCGGGCGTTGTTTGTCCGCCATCAGGATTGCCGTCTTTCCCGGCGCCGATGACAGTCGGCCATACGCCTTCCCCCTGCACTAACTTGACGTACGGGCGGGAGCAACGGTTGCGTCCAACCCACTTACGAGTGAGCCACGGAATGGCTACGAACCGGCCTCGCCCCGGAGCAGGGCGAGCACTCCGTCCATCTCGTCCGGCTTGACCAGTACGTCACGGGCCTTCGACCCCTCGCTGGGTCCGACGATCCCGCGCGATTCCATCAGGTCCATGAGCCTGCCCGCTTTCGCGAAGCCGACACGCAGTTTCCGCTGGAGCATCGAAGTCGAGCCGAACTGCGTGGAGACGACCAGTTCCGCGGCCTGGCACAACAGGTCCAGGTCGTCGCCGATCTCCTCGTCGATCTCCTTCTTCGGGCCCGAGCCGACGACCACGTCGTCACGGTAGGCGGGGGTCAACTGCGCCTTGCAGTGGGCGACGACGGCGTGGATCTCGTCCTCGGTGACGAAGGCGCCCTGCATGCGGACCGGCTTGTTCGCGCCCATCGGCAGGAACAGCCCGTCACCCTTTCCGATCAGCTTCTCGGCGCCGGCCTGGTCGAGGATGACCCGGCTGTCGGCGAGCGACGAGGTCGCGAAGGCCAGCCTGGAGGGCACGTTGGCCTTGATGAGACCCGTGACGACGTCGACGCTGGGCCGCTGGGTGGCCAGCACGAGGTGGATGCCGGCGGCCCGGGCGAGCTGGGTGATGCGGACGATCGCGTCCTCGACGTCCCGCGGCGCGACCATCATCAGGTCGGCCAGCTCGTCCACGATCACCAGCAGGTAGGGGTAGGGCGCGAGCTCCCGCTCGCTGCCCTCCGGCGGCTTCACCTTGCCCGAGCGCACAGCCGCGTTGAAGTCGTCGATGTGCCGGAAGCCGTAGGCGGCGAGGTCGTCGTAGCGCAGGTCCATCTCGCGCACGACCCACTGCAGCGCCTCGGCGGCCCGCTTGGGGTTGGTGATGATCGGGGTGATGAGGTGCGGGACGCCCTCGTACGCGGTCAGCTCGACGCGCTTGGGGTCGACCAGCACCATCCGCACCTCGTCGGGCGTGGCGCGCGCCAGGATCGAGGTGATCAGGCAGTTGATGCAGGAGGACTTGCCGGATCCGGTGGCACCCGCGACGAGGATGTGCGGCATGCGCGCGAGGTTGGCCATGACGTAGCCGCCCTCGACGTCCTTGCCGAGGCCCACCGTCATCGGGTGCTCCTCGCCGGCGGCCTCCGCCGAGCGCAGCACGTCGCCGAGGTTGACCATCTCCCGGTCGCTGTTGGGGATCTCGATGCCCACCGCCGACTTGCCGGGGATCGGGCTGATGATCCGCACGTCCGGACTGGCCACGGCGTACGCGATGTTCTTGGCGAGGGCGGTGATCCGCTCGACCTTGACGGCCTGGCCGAGTTCCACCTCGTAACGGGTCACCGTCGGACCTCGCGTGAAGCCGGTGACCCGTGCGTCCACCTTGAACTGCGAGAAGACGCTCGTCAGCGACTCGACCACGGCGTCGTTGGCGGCGCTGCGGGTGCGTCCTGGACCGCCGCGCTCCAACAGGTCCAGGGACGGCAGGCCGTAGGTGACGTCGCCGGACAACTGGAGCTGCTCGGCGCGCGGCGGCAGCGGCGGGCCCTGCTCGGGCGCCGCGCGCTTGGTGAGGTCGGGCACGGACCGGTCGGCGGAGTCCTCGGCGGCGGCTTCCCCGGTGTCCCGGGCCTGCGGCAGGGAGTGGCTGACGAGGTCCGCGACGACGGAGGAGCCGGGCACGCCGTAGGCGAGGGCGCCGTCGAGGTCGGCGGCCACGCCGTAGGCGAGGTCGACCGCGTCCAGTCCGTCGCTGGGCCTGAGATCGGGCAGTTCCGGCCGCTCCTCGCGGCGCCTGGACCGGCGGCGCGACTTCTCCCCGCCGTCCTGCGGGGCGGTCTCCTCCTCCAGCAGGTCGCTGAACGGCACGGCGTCGTCCTCGGTCCCGGCGCTGCCCTGGTCCTCCACCAGGCCCAGCCGGATGCCGAGTTCGCGCAGCCGCCGGGGGATGGCGTTGACCGGGGTCGCGGTGGTGACCAGCAGCCCGAAGAAGGTGAGCAGCGCCAGCAGCGCCACCGCCAGCGGTGCGCCGACGGTGTAGTCGAGCGGCGCGGACGCCGCCCAGCCGATCAGGCCGCCCGCGTCGCGGATCGCGTCGGCGCCCTGCCCGCGGCCGGGGGAACCGCAGCCGATGTGCACCAGGCCCAGTACACCGACGGCGAGGGTGGTCAGGCCGATGACGATGCGCCCGTTGGCGTCGGACTTCTGCGGGTGGCGCATCAGCCGCCAGACGACGGCACCGACGAGGAACGGCACGAGCAGGTCCAGCCGCCCGAACAGCCCGGTGATCAGTATCTCGACCAGGTCGCCCACCGGACCGCGCAGGTCCGACCACGTGCCGGTGGCGACGACCAGCGCGAGGCCGAGCAGCAGCAGCGCCAGGCCGTCCTTGCGGTGCGCCGGGTCGAGCCCGCGCGCGCCGCGCCCGACGCCGCGGAAGAGGGCGCCCACGGTGTGCGCCAGGCCGAGCCAGACCGCTCGCGCGAGCCGGTAGACGCCGCCGGTGGGGGACGGCGCGGGCTTCGGCGCGGGTTTGGCCGCCGCCGCCTTGGCAGGCGGCTTCTTGGCCGCCGCCTTCTTCGCGGGGGCCTTCTTCGCCGCGGGCTTGGCCGCAGGTTTGGCGGCAGCCTTCTTGGCGGTGCCGGACGTACGTGAGGCCATGGTGGTGAGGTTACCGTTCCGCCCCGTGCACGACACGCGTGGCCACGCATACCGCCATCCGTGTCGTGCCCCAGTTGCGCCATGGATGACACTGCATCAAGTGGCGCACACGCTTCACTCTTGCGGGGGAATCTTCTTGTCGCCGCCGCCCGTGCCCGGCTCCAGCGCGTCCAGCGCGCGGCGCAGGCCGGTCAGCTTCCGCTCCAGATGGGCGGCCGTGGCCACCGCCGCCGCGTCCGCGGACTCGTCGAGCTGCTTGGACAGCGCCTCCGCCTGCTCCTCCACCGCGGCGAGCCGTGCGGAGAGCTCGGCGAGCAGGCCCACGGGCTCCTTGGCGCCGTTGCCGCCCTGCCGCGCGCCCTGTTCCAGCTGCAGCCGGAGCAGGGCGGCCTGCTCGCGCAGCTGGCAGTTCTTCATGTAGAGCTCGACGAAGACCGACACCTTGGCGCGCAGCACCCACGGGTCGAAGGGCTTGGAGATGTAGTCCACCGCGCCGGCCGCGTAGCCGCGGAAGGTGTGGTGCGGCCCGTGGTTGATGGCGGTCAGGAAGATGATCGGGATGTCGCGGGTGCGTTCGCGCCGCTTGATGTGCGCCGCGGTCTCGAACCCGTCCATGCCCGGCATCTGGACGTCGAGCAGGATCACCGCGAAGTCGTCGGTCAGCAGCGCCTTGAGCGCTTCCTCCCCGGACGATGCCCGCACCAGGGTCTGATCGAGCGCGGAGAGGATGGCCTCCAGCGCCAGCAGATTCTCCGGCCGGTCATCGACCAGGAGGATCTTGGCCTTCTGCACCATGGCCCGCCCTCCTCGCCCCGGCACTGCACCGGTCGCCGCCCCCATGGACGACTCCTGAGTGCCGCCCGTCCTTGTGCCGGTCATGGTAGCCGCACCCCGCTGTCCGCCACACCCTGTCACCGCCATGTCACTGTGCACGTAGCAGAAACGCAAGCGGAGACCAGAAGGTTCCCAGAATCCCGCACTCTCACACCTCTTCACACACGCCGAGTCATGGGCGTTCACCGTCCGTTGCCCGGCCGCTCACCCAACGTGGCGTCACCTGGACTGCATCCACTGCTCCATCACCGCGAGGAGGTGGTCGGTGTCCACCGGCTTGGCGACGTAGTCGGACGCCCCGGACTCGATGCTCTTCTCGCGGTCGCCCTTCATCGCCTTGGCCGTCAGCGCGATGATCGGCAGCCCCGCGAACTGGGGCATCCTGCGGATCGCGGCCGTGGTCGCATAGCCGTCCATCTCGGGCATCATGATGTCCATCAGGACGACCGCGACGTCGTCGTGCTGCTCCAGGACCTCGATCCCCTCCCGGCCGTTCTCGGCGTACAGCACGGTCAGCCCGTGCTGCTCCAGCACGCTGGTGAGGGCGAAGACATTGCGGATGTCGTCGTCCACGATGAGCACCTTCTCACCGCTGAACCCGCCCGCGAAACCGGTGTAGGCGTCGCTGTGCGCCCCCTCCACCCACGACTCGGGCAGCGCGGCGCGCTCCACCGGCCCGGCGGCCGCGGCGGGCCGCGGTGCCGCGGAACGCCGGCGCAGCCGGGCCAGGCTGCTGCCCGCGCCCCGGCCGCGCACGGCCACGTGACCGTGGGCCGGGACGTGGAACGGCTCGGCCGGCGCCCCCTCGAGCTCCCCGGCCTCACCGCCGGGGAGCTGCGGGTAGCCCTGGAGCGGCAGTTCGGTGGTGTTGAGCGGCAGGTAGAGGGTGAAGGTCGAGCCGCGGCCGGGCTGGCTGTCGGCGTGGATCTCGCCGCCGAGCAGCCGGGCGATCTCCCGGCTGATGGACAGGCCCAGGCCCGTGCCGCCGTACTTGCGGCTGGTGGTGCCGTCCGCCTGCTTGAAGGCCTCGAAGATGACCCGCATCTTGCTCGCCGCGATGCCGATGCCCGTGTCGGTCACCGAGAAGGCGATCAGCGGCTCGTCCGCGCCCCGCAGCGAGCCGGACTCCAGCAACTGCTCCCGGATGGCCTGCGGCACGTCGGGACCGGCCGGGCGGATGACCAGCTCGACCGAACCGCTGTCGGTGAACTTCACCGCGTTCGACAGCAGGTTGCGCAGCACCTGCAGCAGCCGCTGCTCGTCGGTGTGGAGCGTGGCGGGCAGCTCCGGGGAGACCCGTACGGAGAAGTCCAGGCCCTTCTCCGCGGTGAGCGGGCGGAACGTCGCCTCCACGTAGTCGACCAGCTGGACCAGGGCGATGCGGGTCGGGCTGACGTCCATCTTGCCCGCCTCGACCTTGGACAGGTCCAGGATGTCGTTGATGAGCTGCAGCAGGTCGGAGCCGGCGCCGTGGATCGTCTCGGCGAACTCGACCTGCTTCGGCGACAGGTTGCCCTCGGCGTTGTCCGCGAGCAGCTTGGCCAGGATGAGCAGCGAGTTCAGCGGGGTGCGCAGCTCGTGCGACATGTTGGCCAGGAACTCGGACTTGTAGCGCATCGAGACGGCCAGCTGCTCGGCGCGCTCCTCCAGGACCTGCCGGGCCTCCTCGATCTCGGTGTTCTTCACCTCGATGTCCCGGTTCTGGCGGGCCAGCAGCTCCGCCTTCTCCTCCAGCTCCGTGTTGGACATCTCCAGCTGCTTCTGCCGGTTCTCCAGCTCCGCCGAGCGCTCCCGCAGCTGTTCGGTCAGCTCCTGCGACTGCTCCAGCAGGTACTCGGTCTTGGTGTTCACGCTGATGGTGTTCACGCTGACCGCGATCATGTCGGTGATCTGGCCGAGGAAGTCCTTCTGGATCTGCGTGAGCGGCTGGAAGGAGGCCAGCTCCATCACACCCAGCACCCGGTCCTCGAACACCACCGGCAGCACGATGACGTGGGCCGGCGGCGCCTCGCCGAGCCCGGAGGAGATCCTCAGGTAGCCCGGCGGGACGTCCTCCACCAGGATCGAGCGCTTCTCTACCGCCGCCGTGCCGATCAGCCCCTCGCCGGGCAGGAACACCGTCGGCATCGTGCGCTTGGAGAAGCCGTACGAGCCGGACAGCCGCAGCTCGTAGCCCTCCTCGATCTCCTCCCCGCCGGCCGGCTCCTCCGCGATGAAGAAGGCGCCGTGCTGGGCGGAGACCACCGGGGTCAGCTCGCTCATGATGAGCGCCGCCACGTCGTTGAGGTCGCGGCGGCCCTGCATCAGACCGGAGATGCGGGCGAGGTTGCCCTTGAGCCAGTCCTGCTCCTTGTTGGCGAGCGTGGTCTCGCGGAGTCGGACGATCATGGTGTTGATGTAGTCCTGGAGCTCCAGGATCTCGCCCGCCGCGTCCACGTCCGTGCGGATGTTGAGGTCGCCGCGGGTCACCGCGGTGGCCACCTGGGCGATGTTGCGCACCTGACGGGTCAGGTTGTTCGCCATCAGGTTCACCGACTCGGTGAGGTCCTTCCAGATGCCGGACACGCCCGGCACGCGCGCCTGGCCGCCCAGCCGGCCCTCGGTGCCCACCTCGCGGGCCACCCGGGTCACCTGGTCACCGAAAGCAGACAGCTGGTCGACCATCGTGTTGATGGTCGTCTTCAGCTCCAGGATCTCGCCGTGCGCGTCGACGTCGATCTTCTTGGACAGGTCGCCGCGGGCGACCGCGGTGGTGACCATGGCGATGTTGCGGACCTGGCCGGTCAGGTTGGAGGCCATGTTGTTCACCGACTCGGTGAGGTCCTTCCACGAGCCGGACACACCCGGCACGCGCGCCTGGCCGCCGAGGATGCCGTCGGTGCCCACCTCGCGGGCCACCCGGGTCACCTCGTCACCGAAGGCGGAGAGCGTGTCCACCATCGTGTTGATGGTCTCGGCGAGCTGGGCGACCTCGCCGCGCGCCTCGACGGTGATCTTCTTGGTGAGGTCGCCGTTGGCGACGGCGGTGGCGACGGAGGAGATCGAACGCACCTGGCTGGTCAGGTTGTTGGCCATCAGGTTGACGTTGTCGGTGAGGTCCTTCCAGATGCCGGAGACGTCCCGAACCCGGGCCTGACCGCCCAGCTGGCCCTCGGTGCCCACCTCACGGGCCACCCGGGTCACCTCGTCGGCGAACGCGGACAGCTGGTCCACCATCGTGTTGACGGTGGTGACCAGGGCGAGGATCTCGCCCTTGGCGTCGACGGTGATCTTCTTCGACAGGTCGCCCTGGGCGACCGCGGTGGTGACCTCGGCGATGTTGCGGACCTGCATCGTCAGGTTGTTCGCCATGAAGTTGACGGACTGCGTCAGGTCCTTCCAGGTGCCCGACACGCCCTTCACCTCGGCCTGGCCGCCCAGGATGCCCTCGGTGCCCACCTCGCGGGCCACCCGGGTCACCTGCTCGGCGAAGGACGAGAGCTGGTCGACCATCGTGTTGAGGACGTTCTTGAGCTCCAGGATCTCGCCGCGCGCGTCGACGTCGATCTTCTGGGACAGGTCACCGCGGGCCACCGCGGTCGCCACCTGGGCGATGTTGCGGACCTGTGCGGTCAGGTTGCCCGCCATGCCGTTCACGGAGTCGGTGAGGTCGCGCCACACACCGGCGACGCCAGGCACCTGCGCCTGGCCGCCCAGCCGGCCCTCGGTGCCCACTTCACGGGCCACCCGGGTCACCTGCTCGGCGAACGAGGAGAGCTGGTCGACCATCGTGTTGATGGTGTTCTTCAGCTCCAGGATCTCGCCGCGCGCGTCGACGTCGACCTTCTGGGACAGGTCACCGCGGGCCACCGCGGTCGTCACCTGGGCGATCTGGCGGACCTGCGAGGTGAGGTTGCCCGCCATGAAGTTGACGGAGTCCGTCAGCTCCTTCCACACGCCGCTCACGCCGTCGACGCGGGCCTGACCGCCGAGGCGGCCCTCCGTGCCCACGTCCCGGGCCATGCGGGTGACCTGCCCGGCGAACGAGGAGAGCTGGTCCACCATGCGGTTGACGGTGTTCTTCAGCTCCAGCATCTCGCCGGAGACGTCCACCGTGACCTTCTGCGACAGGTCGCCGTTGGCGACCGCCGTCGTCACCTGCGCGATGTTGCGGACCTGGCCGGTCAGGTTGCGGAACGCGGTGTTCACCGAGTCGGTGAGGTCCTTCCACAGACCCGCGGCACCCGGCACCTGCGCCTGGCCGCCGAGTTCACCCTCGACGCCGACCTCGCGCGCGACCCGGGTCACCTCGGCGCCGAAGGCCGACAACTGGTCGACCATCGTGTTCACGGTGTTCTTCAGCTCCAGCATCTCGCCGGAGACGTCCACCGTGACCTTCTGCGACAGGTCGCCGTTGGCGACCGCCGTCGTCACCTGCGCGATGTCCCGCACCTGGCCGGTCAGGTTGCGGAACGCGGTGTTCACCGAGTCGGTGAGGTCCTTCCAGGTGCCCGCCGCGCCCGGCACCTGCGCCTGGCCGCCGAGGCGGCCCTCCGCCCCGACCTCGCCCGCGACACGGGTCACCTCGTCGGCGAAGGTGCGCAGCGTCTCGGTCATCGCGTTGACGGTCTCGGCGAGCTGCGCGACCTCGCCGCGCGCGCCGATGGTGATCTTCTGCGACAGGTCGCCGTTGGCGACCGCCGTCGTCACCTGGGCGATGTCGCGCACCTGGGCCGTCAGGTTGCCGGCCATCAGGTTGACGGAGTCCGTGAGGTCCTTCCACACGCCGTCGACACCGGCCACCTTGGCCTGGCCGCCCAGCTGGCCCTCGGTGCCCACCTCGCGTGCGACGCGGGTCACCTCGGCGGCGAAGGAGGAGAGCTGGTCGACCATCGTGTTGACGGTGTTCTTCAGCTCCAGCATCTCGCCGGCCACGTGCACGGTGACCTTGCGCGACAGGTCGCCCTTGGCGACCGCCGTCGTGACGAGGGCGATGTCACGCACCTGGGCCGTCAGACGGGACGCCATGGTGTTGACCGAGTCCGTCAGGTCCTTCCACGAACCGGACATACCGCGCACCCGCGCCTGGCCGCCGAGCTTGCCCTCGGTGCCGACCTCGCTCGCCACCCGGGTCACCTCGTCGGTGAACGTGGACAGCTGGTCGACCAGCCCGTTGACGGTGCGGCCCACCTTGAGGAACTCGCCGCGCAGCGGATGCCCCGAACCGTCGGCGCCCTGCGAGCGCAGGTCCATCCGCTGCTCCAGGTCACCCTCGGCGACCGCCGACAGCACCCGGCCGACCTCGGACATGGGGCGCACGAGGTCGTCCACGAGCGCGTTGGAGGCGTCGATGGCCGCCGCCCAGGCGCCCTCGCACGCCCCCGTCTCCAGGCGCTCGGCGAGCTTGCCCTCGCGGCCCACGACCCGCCGCACCCGCGCCAGCTCCCCGGTGAGGTGCTGGTTGCGGTCGGCGACCTCGTTGAACACCGCGGAGATCTCCGCCATGACCCCGTCGCCGGTGACCGTCAGCCGCTTGCGGAAGTTGCCGTCCCGCATGGACTCCAGCGCCGACAGCAGCCGGTGCAGGGCCGCCGAGTCGACCTCGACGGTCCCCGTACCGGCCCCGCTCTTACGCGACCGCGCGTTCTTCACCCGTGCGGAACCGCCCCGCTTCGCCGCGGATGCCGCGCCGCCTCGCGCCGATGCGCCAGACTCCACCGTGTCCCTCCCGGAGGGTCGACCGACCTGCAGGTGCCTCGTTCAGACATGACCAGTGTTTCACCATGCCCGGGCCCGGCCATAACAGTTCGGCAGCATCGCATATGACCGGCGTCATGATCGGGGCAGGAACACCCCCAACCGGCACACACGCGGTCGCCGGGGGTAAGTAACCTGGCATGCGGTTGCCCACCTTGGGCCGGGCGTACACCTCGAAGTGGGGGCCGGTGGTGACAGTACAGCGGACGACGAATGGTGACGTCCCGGGACAAACAAGGAGATCTGTGATCACGGCGCGGGCAGCGGCCACCTTCGAACCCGTGGGACGCTCGGTCGCCACCGCACGCGCGTTCGTCCGCGACACGCTCCAGGGCTGGGGCTTCTCCGAGGTGGTCGACGACGCCGTCGTACTCACCAGTGAACTCGTCACCAACGCCGTGGTGCACGCCGGCACCGCCGCGGACGTCCACTGCCTGCGCTACGAGTCCGCCGTGCGCATCGAGGTCGCCGACCGCTACCCGGAACGTGAGCTTCCTCTCCACGACGCCAAGAAGCAGATCCACCCCGACCACGAGGGCGGCCGCGGGCTGCTCCTGTGCTCGGCACTTGCCAGCCGCTGGGGCGTGGAGTACACCGCCGCCAACAAGCACGTCTGGTTCCGCCTGGAACTCCCCCAGCGCCCCGCGGGCACCCGTTCCGCGGGTCCCGCCCTGCCCGTCCAGGCGCTGCCGCTCGCCGACGAGCGGGTCCGCGTCGCGGTCGTGCAGGTCGACCGCGCAGGCATCATCACCCGCTGGAACCAGGACGCCGCCGAGCTCTTCGGCCACCTCGGCGACCAGATCACCGGCAAACCGCTCGGCGACTTCGCCGCCTGGCCGCAGACCCCCGGCACCGGCCACGGCATCGCCGAGGCCCTGCGGCTGTCCCGCTGGGAGGGCAGTTACGGCATCCGCGGCGCGGACGGCCGCACCCTGCCCGTCTACGGCGCGCACCTGCGGGTCCGCGACGCCTCCGGCGAGCCGTCCACCGTGTGCCTGCTGGTGCGCGAGGACGAACGCGCCGTCCTGCAGAACCCCGGCCGCGGGATGATCTCCGTCGAGGGCGGCGTCGAACGCGGCAAGGCCGTGGACCCGTTCGAGTCCTTCATCGGCTCCCCCGCCCCCGACGACCTCGACGGGCTGCTGCAGCGCACCGTGGAGCGGGCCCGCGACATGCTCGACGGCGACGCCGCCTACCTGCTGCTCGCCACCGACGACGAGACCGAGCTCGAGGTGCGCGCCTCGACCGGCCTCCCCTCCGCCCGGCAGCGCTTCGCACGGGTCCCCGTCGAGGCCGGCACCGGCCGCTACGGCAGCGCCCGCATGCCCGCCGTCCACGAGGACCTCACGGCGGTGCCCGGCGCCGTCCCGCTGCTCGCCGGCACCGGCATGCGCTCGATCGTCACCGTCCCCCTCAAGGTCGAGGGCCGCCTCACCGGCTCGCTCGGCGTCGCCGCGGAGAGCCCCGGCCGCTACACCAACGAGGAGGCGCTGCGGCTGCAGTTCGCCGCCGACCGCATCGCGCTGGCGGTGGAGAGCGCCCGCCTCACCGAGCTCGAGCGGCTGCGCCGCGGCTCGTTGTCCTTCCTGGTGGAGGCCTCCGACCTGCTGGCGGGCACGCTGGAACGCGACCAGACGCTCGCCCTGATGGCCCAGATGACCGTGCCCACCCTGGCCAGCTGGTGCGCCGTCTACACCATCGCCGACCAGGCCTCGGAACCCGAACTCGCCTTCGTCCTGCACGAGGACGAGGACCGCATCGACGGCATCAAGGCCCTGCTGTCCCGCCTCGCCCAGGC
>NZ_JARAVO010000150.1:0-23296 GCF_033792805.1 Streptomyces sp. PA03-1a | reverse complement strand
GGGCGGCACCGTCGGAGGGCGCCGCGGGCGGGATGGCGAAGTTGCGATTGAAGACGTTGTCCGGATCCCATGCGGCCTTCAGGGCGCGGAGCCGGGTGAGGACGGGCTTGGGGAAGGCGTCTACCAGACGGGTCGGGTCGGTGTCCGTCTCGAAGCTGGAATACATGCCGTTCAGGTGCGGGTACAGCCGTGCCCAGTGGGCGTTCATGCGGGTGACATGACTGGAGGCGGTGGCGGCGATGACGGAGAAGTTCTGGGTGCGGTGCGACCAGGCCATGGCGTCCTCCGGGACGTCGTGAACGGCGCCGCCCATCGAGCGGAACTGCATGACCATGACGTCGCCCGACTTCATCGCCTTCTCGATGATGCCGGCGGCCTCCGGGGTGATGTGCCAGCAGCCCGCTGCGGGTGTTTCCCAGGCCCTGGCCGCGGTGCTGGTTCTCGGGCGGGGCGACGATCGTGTGGTAGGGGACGAGCTGCGCCCTCTGGTCCAGGACCGGGCCGGCGCCCAGGAACGGGGTCAGGGCGTTCTGCGCGTCCTCGGTGTCGTCTCCCGCGTAGACCAGGGTGATCTGTGCGGTGACTGGCCCGCCGCGGCGGCCGGGGAACATCGATATGAAGCTGGTGATCTCCCGCGGGGCGGCTTCGACCAGCCGTCCCCATTTCAGGAGGAAGTCGGCCGTGTTGGTGGCGTCCACGACCATCGTGGCGTAGGCGACGCTCTCGAACTCGTACGCCTGCAGTTCGAAGGCGGTGACGATGCCGAAGTTGCCGCCCGCGCCCCGGATCGCCCAGAACAGTTCCGGGTGGTGCTCGGCGTCGACGCGCAGCCTGCGGCCGTCGGCGACGACGATCTCGGCGGCGGTGAGGTGGTCGATGGTCAGGCCGTGCTTGCGGGCCAGGTAACCCAGGCCGCCGGCGGTGGCGGGGCCGCCGACACCGACGTCGCCGTAGTCGCCGGAGCTCATGGCCAGTACGTGCGGTGCGAGCGCGCGGGCGACATGTCCCCAGCGTGCGCCGGGGCCGACGCGGATGAGTCCGATGGCCCGGTCCAGGACCTCGGCGCAGTTCATCTTCGACAGGTCGATGATGATGCCGGCGTCGTTGGTGGACCGGCCGCTGATGCCGTGGCCGCCGCTGCGTACCGAGAGCGCTACGTTCTGAGCGCGCGCGCAGGCGAGGGCGGCAACGACGTCGTCGGAGTTCTCGGCCCGGATGACCAGGGCGGGCGATCCGGGATGGACGTAGCTGTGGCGGACGTCCTCATAGGCCGAGTCGCCCGGCTCGACGACCTTCTTCGCCAGGGATTCGGGGACCGCGTCGTGGTCGATGGTGTCGCGCCGTTCGGCGAGGACGACAGCCGTTCGGTCGGGCACCGTGCCGGTGTCGGCGGGGGCGGTCGACCGCTCGCGGGCGACGGCCTCACGCAGGGCGGGCGCCACCTCCTCGCCGAAGGTCCGGATCAGCCGGGCGTCGTCGCGGCCGATGTCCCAGGCGCCGCGGAGGATGTCGATCGCCTCGTCGAGAGCCTCGACGCCCTGCCCAGGGCTCAGACGGGGTCCCCCCATGCCGTGAACGGCGTCGGGGAAGGCGCCCGCGCCGAGTCCGAGTCCGAATCGGCCCTTGGACAGGACGTCGATGCTCGCCGCCGTCCGGGCGAGCATCGTCGGTGGCCGCAAGGGCAGGTTCGTGACGTTCGCCGATACGCGGATGCGGCTGGTTCTGGCCGCCACCCAGGTCAGCAGCGTATAGATGTCAAGAAAGTCCGCATTGTACGGATGATCCTGGAACGTGGCGACGTCCAGCCGGGCAGCCTCCGTGAGTTCCGCAAGCGCCACGGCTTGCGCCGGGTCCTGTGCGGTGGGGGTGATGAATGTGCCGAGCAAGAGTTCGTGGCCGTAGTCGGGCATGCACTTCCCCTGGATGGGCTGTCAGGTAGTTCATCTGCCAGATGTATGGTATTGGAAGCAACACATCTATGAAGCTGCGCATTCCCGGCGTCTGGGCGAAGAGACGGACGACTACCGCGGGGCACCGGCGAAAGGTCGTCGCATGCCGCGTGTGTGTGGGCAGGACACCTCACGCGCTGGTGTACTCAGGCCGCGGAGCGCCGCCGGCCGCACCGTGCGCGCGCATTTTCGGTGCGGCTGATGATGTTGCACCCGATGGTTATGAGGCGGTGTTGCCGGGGTGCAGGCTGGTCGGCGGCCGGTGAACTGCCGGCACGGTCCGGAGCGATCATGCTTGCGAGGAGGCGGAGGCGTTCCTCGGAGGTGCTGCCTGGCTGTGCGTGGTAGGTGATCAGCGTTTGACCGGTGCTCGATATGAGCAGCTTTTCGTAGCGCAGTTCCAGCGGTCCGGCCTGGGGTGGCGGAACAAGGTCCACCGACTCGCTCGGCCAGCCGCTCGCAGAGGGCGATCGGATCGTCCGGACCCACGGCATGTGCGGCCGTTGCCGCGCCCGCGCCATCGACGGCGAGCCGAGCCTGTGCGAGAACCTGCGCCGTTTACATGACCGAGAGCGCTCACACCTACCCGTTCCTGCACGGCGGCTGCTCCGAATACGGGTACGTGTACCCGACCGCGGGCAGGGTCCGCGTACCGGACGATGTCCCGGACGCGGTGGCCTCCGCCGCGGCGTGCTCGCTGCGCACGGTGATGCACGGCTTCGAACGGCTCGGCCGCATAGCCGCGGCCGACACGGTCGTGGTGCAGGGCGCCGGACCGGTCGGACTGTTCGCCGTAGCCAAGGCGGTCGCCGAGGGTGCGCGCCGGGTCATCGTGATCGGCGGTCCCGCCGAGCGCCTTGAGGTCGCCGCCCAGTGGGGCGCCGACGTCACGGCATTGATGTCACCGTGCTGCTGCCCGGGATCGGCATGTACCTGCTGCTGTCCGTGAGTACCCGCATGATTCAGGCACCGTCGACGACCGGAGGGCTCGACAAGTCCGTCGTGGTAGCCGGTCTTCTCATGCTCCCGCAGGCGCTGGGAAGTCTCGCCGCCGGATGGATCACCCGCCGACTGGGCAGGTGGCTCCCGGCACGCTGGACGCTGCCGCTGGCCGGCGTCGTGATGATGTCCGCGATGGCGTTGTTCGCCCTCTGGCGGCACAGCCTGCCGGGCCTGGTGGCCGCGATGCTCCTGGCGGGCATCGGGATCGGCATCATCTTCTGCACCGCACCGGCGCTCATCGTGGAGAACACCGGCAGCGATCAACGCGGCAGCGCACTCGGCTTCGACCAGGTCTTCCGTTACGTCGGTTACGGCTTCGGCAGCGTGCTCCCGGCACGCGCTCGTCGGCGAGCTCTCCCGGCCAGGCACCGCGACAATCGGCCCTCACTTCACCGGGACCGTGTTCCCCACCCGTACCTGGCGGTCGGGAAGCAACACGTGATTGGCACCGGGCGGACACTGGCCCCCGCGGCCCGGAAACTCAGCGCGCCGCGTTCCACGCGTCGCGCTGAGCGGTCCGTTCCCCTGAGGCGGTCGTCCCGCGGAGCGAGAGACCGGAGATCGGTGACGCGGCTGGCCGCCTCAGGCGGTTCAGAACTCCAGGACGAGGCGTCCGCGGACGCCGCCGGCCTCCATCAGACGGTGGGCCTCGGCGGCCTGTTCGGGAGGGAAGGTGCGAGCCACGCGTAGGGTCAGCCTTCCGGCTTCAGTCTGTTCACGCAGGTCATCGAGCCGGCTGCGGTCGCCCAGGTAGTCCGGGACGAAGGCCATGTGCATGCGCAGAGACCGCCGCCGCATCTCCTCGGGGCTGACGGCGCGGGATCCTTCGCCGAGGACGGTGACTATGACGCCGCCGTCATGGACGGCCGGGGCCACCACCGCCGAGCCGATGACCGCCGTGTCGATCAGCCCTGCTACTCCCGCCGGGACTGCTCGCAGGATGTGCTGGGCAACATCGGCCCCTCGCGGTACGACGATGTCGGCACCGAATGAGCGCACGAGTTCCTCATCGGCCTGGGAGGCGTCCGCGACGACGGTGAGTCCGTCCGCCTTGGCCATCTGGGTCACGTAGCCGCCGACGGCTCCTGCTGCGCCGGTGACCGCGAGCGTCTGCCCCCGTGAAAGCCCGGTCAGGTCGACAGCGAGCCGCGCGGTCAGCCCGTTCATGGGCAGGGTGGCCGCCTCGGCATGGGTCGTCCCCTGCGGCGCACGGGCGACCTGCGCCGCGGGCAGGACGACGTATTGCGCGTAGGCGCCGCCCAGGGGACCCCTCGGGTCGGCCATGGCCATCACCCGGTCTCCGAGACGCAGATCGGTTTTCACATCGCTGCCGATCTCGTCCAGCACCCCGGCTGCTTCCATGCCGGGGACATAAGGGGGTGCGGGGGAGGTGGGTCCCAGCGCGCCATTGCGCAGGTAGCGGTCGCCAGGGTTCACCGTGGCGGCGTGGACCCGGATGCGTACCTGTCCGGGACCGGCATGAGGCTCGGGCACCTCAAAGACGCGCAGGGCTTCCGGCCCTCCGAATTGGGATACTCCCACTGTTTTCATGATTCCTCTTCATGGGCCGAAGTCGCGTATGCGTGGTAGGGAGGGGTCGTGTCCGGCCGGGGCATCCGGCCGGGTCAGCCGAAGACGTGTACAGCCCGTTCGGCTGAAGCACTTTTGATGAGGTCCATCAGCTGGTGGCCTGTGTCGGCGCAGGTGAAGGCTGGGGCTGTACGGGGCCTCACCGCAACCGGCGTCGGACCTGTGGACGTGCGCACTGTCACGCTGATCACCGGCGACACGCAGAATTCCCGCCGCGCGGTTGAATGCGCCCCAAAGCGTCGGATCCAGCGCGCCTGCACGTGCTCTATGACGTAGACGACATGCACGTATCAGGATCAGGCGGATGAAATCGGGAAAACGGGTCTGCCCCGAAGATGGCGTGTCACTTCGTGAGCGGTGTCTGGCTGTGCGATATCGCAGGCGCGTCGCCGAACTCCCCGGATGGGATTTGGGGGCCGGTGGGTGCGTCCTGCTCAGACATCGGTTGGGAAGACGTCGTAGATCCGGTTCCAGCCGCTCTCGGCCACAGCGTAGACCTCCGGATCATCGCAGATCGCCTCTGAATCCGTCGGCCCATTTCTTCCATAGCCGCGCTCATCGGGCCGCCGGAGACCAGCGGATGTGCCACTGCCGTCTGCAGACCGACCATCACGATCCAGGCGTCCGCCCGCGACAGATTGAGCATGACAGGTGGCATGTTCTGCCAGCGCTTGTATGCGCTGGCCATCAGATGCACGCCCGTCGCGTCGCGTTCGTTCTGATCGCCGGCCATTGCCGCCCTCTTCTATTTTTGCACCACTTACCTGACCGTGGACTCGCGACAGCTGACGGGCACTTTGATGTCGCTCACCGCAGCGGGTCGGCAACGGAGAACGGCGGCTCGGTTGCCGCGCGCACCGTGTCGACAGTGGCGCCGCGACCGAGTTCCACCAGATGCAGGCCGTCGGAAGTCACGTCGAACACCGCGAGCTCGGTGATGATCCGGTCGACGACCCTGCGGCCGGTGAGCGGCAGGGTGCATTCCCGGACGATCTTCGGAGACCCGTCGCGGGCAGTGTGTTCCATGACCACGACAACCCTGCGGGCGCCGTGGACGAGATCCATGGCGCCGCCCATGCCCTTGACCATTTTCCCGGGAATCGTCCAGTTGGCCAGGTCTCCGGAGGCAGACACCTGCAGGGCACCGAGGATCGTCGTGTCGATGCGGCCGGAACGGACCATGCCAAAGGACGCCGCCGAGTCGAAGTAGGCGGCGCCGGGCAGCACGGTGACGGTTTCCTTCCCGGCATTGATCAGGTCCGCGTCCACCTCCTCCTCGTACGGGTAGGGGCCGACGCCGAGGATCCCGTTCTCGGCATGCAGCACTACGTGCACGCCGGGGGGAATGTGATTGGGGATCAGAGTCGGCAGGCCGATGCCGAGGTTCACGTACTGGCCATCGGTCAGTTCCCTGGCCGCGCGTGCGGCCAGCGCGTCGCGCAGATCGCCGCTGTGGGTTTCGGTGGTCGTCACTGTTCCTCCTGCGTCGTGTTGGTGGCGGGTGTGGGGTGTCGAGGGGTGAGTCAGACGTCGCCCGGCACGCGCACCGTGCGGCGCTCGATGCGCTTGTCCGCGACGTCGGCGGCCACCACGCGGTCGACGTAGACGCCCGGCAGATGGACGGCGTCGGGCGGAATCTCGCCGGGCTCGACGATCCGCTCGGCCTCCACCACGGTCGTCCGGCCGGCCATGGCGCACAGCGGATTGAAGTTGCGGGCGGCGGCGTGGAAGACGAGGTTGCCGTGCCGGTCTGCGACCGCCGCCCGGACGAGCGCGAAGTCGGTGGCGATGGCCTCTTCCAGCAGGTACCGGCGGCCGCCGAATTCCCGCACCTCCTTGGGCGGGGAGGCGACCGCCATGCTGCCGTCCGGCGCGTAACGCCAGGCCAGGCCGCCCTCTTCCACGAGGGTTCCTGCACCGGCCGGGGTGTAGAAGGCCGGGATGCCCGCGCCGCCGGCGCGCAGCCGCTCGGCGAGGGTGCCCTGGGGCACCAGCTCCACCTCGAGCTCGCCTTCCAGGTACTGGCGGGCGAATTCCTTGTTCTCGCCGACGTAGGAGGAGGTCATGCGGGCGATGCGGCCGGCCCGCAGCAGGAGTCCCAGGCCGCCGTCGTCGACACCGCAGTTGTTGGACACCACGGCCAGACCGGAAGTACCTGCGGCGACAAGAGCGGAGATGAGGGTGGAGGGGATGCCCGAGAGTCCGAAGCCGCCGACCGCGAGGGTGGCGCCACCGGGGATATCGGCCACCGCGTCGTGTGCCGAGCCGACCACCTTGTCCATCTGACTTTCCTTCACTTCGAATTGGGCGCACGCGCGGGATCATCACCGTGTTGGCACACGGCTGGAGCACGTCTGCCGCCGGACCTGGTCGGCGGCAGACGTACCGTCTAACGGGTGGCCGTGGGAGCCATGCGTACGGGGTTGCGGAGCCGGCCCAGCCCCTCGATCTCCACGGTGACCACGTCACCGGAGCGCAGGTATCCGCCGGTCGCCAGGGCGACGCCGCCGGGTGTCCCGGTCAGCACCACGTCGCCGGGCAGCAGGGGCGTCGTGGCCGAGACATGCGAGATGATTTCCGGGACAGAGAAGATCATCTCGCTGGTACGGGAGTCCTGGCGCACCGCGTCGTTGACGTATGTGCGGATCGCCAGGTCCAAGTCGGTGCCGGTCTCGTCCACGGTGACCAGTGCCGGACCCATGGGCTTGAAATGCGGGAAGGACTTTCCCCTCCGCACTCCGTCGATGTCGGTGACGACGCCTTCGGTCATCGCCGCCAGTTGTACGTCGCGGGCGGAGACGTCGTTGACCGCGATCAACCCCGCGACGTGCTCCCACGCCCGTCCCACCGGGATGTCCCGCCCCGGCCTGCTGATCACCACGGCGAGTTCTGCCTCGTAGTCGACCTGCGAGGGGGCCTCGGCCGGCAGCCAGATGGGGTCGTGGGGCCCGGTTGCGCTCATGCCCGTCACAGTGATGAAGACCGGGGCAGTGGGGGTGGGCATGCCGGCCTCCGCCACGTGGTCGCGGTAGTTCGCACCGGCGATCACCACCGTGCCCGGGGCCGCCACCGGTGGCAGGAGCACCGCCTCACGCATCGGTATTCTGCTGCGGACACGGGCGGATCGGGCACGTTCGATGCCCTCCGACAGCACATCGGTGACATCGAGGTGGGGGAGGTCCAGCAGGGCGAGTTCATCACCCTCGCCGCGGGCCAGCCCCGCGGTCGTGCGGTAGAGGCGCACGGTCATTCACCTCCCGCGATGATGTCCACGACCCGCCGGGCGATGCGCCAGCGGCCGTCGTCGCCCTGCACGAACCGGTCCGTGAGCAGCGTCACCGCACGAGGCACCGGAGCAGTGCCCGCCCGCTGGTCTGCTTGCCGGTACAGATGCAGGTACGTCTGCGCCTCCGCCTCAGTGGGCGACAGCAGCCGGAACGAGGAGGCGGCCGGGACGTGGACGCCCTGCTTGGCGCTCTCCTCCTGCCGGGCCTGCATGGCTGCGGCCAGCCCGGCTCCCGAGAAGGACCACGGACCCATCACCATTTCACCGTCCGGGGTGAACAGTTCCACGGTGCGCGCGGCCTCGCCGTCGTCGACCCATCGGAAGATCGCGTGGATCACGTCCAGGCACGCCACCCGGGCCCGCAGGGCCGCAAGGTCGGGTTCGGTACCAGGCTGCCGCTCCGCCGCGGTGGTTGGTTCAGCCATCACTGAGCCTCGTCTTCGGGATTAGGGGTTGTGCGTCGTTGAGTGAGCCTTCTCGGTGGCCCCGGTGGAGGGTGGCCCCGGTGGAGGGTGACCCCGGGCGTGGCTGACACGCCCGCGATCTGGCGCGTGGGGTGTCACCCTCCTGAATGCCGGCTCACCCGATGGGTGGCCGTTGCGGCAGGCTCAGTGGCCGAGGGCCCAAGCGCCCTCGGTCAGGCCGAGCTTGTCCGTGTACATGTCCACGAGCAGGTGGTCGCCCTTGAGCTGCGCGACCGAGGCATCGTCGAGCAGATCCTCCTGGTTGACCAGCCAGCCGGTTCCTTTGCCCGGGCCGAAGGGCACGACGAGGTGCGGGAAGGGGTCTGCGAACGTGGCGTCCTGCCCCTCCTCCTCACCGACGATGTGCCGCCGGATGTTCTTTGCGGCCACCTCCGCCTGCAGGTCGGCGAGGAACGCCGTCGGCAGGCCGAGACCGGCGATGTCGCCCACCGCGTAGACGGTCTCGTGGTCCTCGACCCGCATGTCGTCGCCCACCCGCACGGTTCCCGAGGTGTTTCGGGCCGCTGCCAGGCTCCCGGCGAGATAATCGGAGGGCACCGTCCCGCCAAAACAGCGCAACCACAGGTCCGCCTCGATCGTCTGGCCCGTGGTGGTCTGCGCCGTGAACGGCGCCACCACCCCGGCCGGCGCCTCGGGCAGTTCCGTGAGGCCTTCTTCCAGGCGCAGGTCCACTCCGGACTCGGTGATCATCTTCCGCAGTGCCGTCCGCAGCTTTTCGGGGTAGTTGCCGCCGAGCACGTCCGAGGAAGGATCGAGGAGGGTGACCTTCTTGTCCGGCCACTGCGCCAGGATCTCACCGGCCATCTCGATACCGACCGCACCCGCGCCCAGGATCACTGCGTGGTCCGCCCGCTCCAGCTCCTTGGCGGTCCTGGCGTAGTTGTCCTTGGACCTTTCGCTGCTCTCCTCCGCGTCCTTGGCCGGGAAGGGGTACCTCGATCCGGTCGCCAGCACCAGGAAGTCCGGACGCAGGACCTCACCCGAGACCAGTTCGACGCGGCCCGGCTCGACTCGTGCGGCCCGATCGTGCACCACGCTGCCCCGCGTGAGCAGGCGTTCGTAGGACATGAAGATGTTGGGCGCCCAGTCCGGCTGCACCGTCGCGCGCAGTGAACCGATGTTGTGGCGGAAGGAGTCGCGCGGCTCGACGAGGACGACGTCGGCGATGTCGTCCAGCTCCCGGGCCGCACGGATGCCGGCATAGCCGCCTCCGATCACCACGACACTGGGACGGCTGTCGGATGCCTGGGACATGTGCTGTTTCTCCAAATCGGTTGTCGCGGCCACACGTTCGTTTGCTGCCGCTGCGGGAGCTGCTGGGATCCACTGCGTGGTGCTCGTTTCAGACCGTCGCGATCAGCAGCGACGGTCGGCACACGACGTCCCGCCGGGACATCAGCCGCGGGGGAGGGGAGGCTGGTGCGGCGGGCGGCTGTCCGTCCGGGATCGTCCGCCGCACCAACCAGGGCCCGCGCGAGGGTCGCCGCGGGCAACCTGCCTCTCGTGTACCCGCACAAAGACGAGAGGCAGGTGCTTTTAGGAAATCACCAGGTCGGCTTGACCAGGTCCTCGAAGGATTCGCCGGCCCGGAAGCGCTGCACCAGGTCGTCGAGGTCGATCGGGGCGCCACCGGGGCGGCGGAGCCAGACCTCGCCCTGCATGAAGTCTTCGGCCTCCTCCGCCGTGGTGAAGTTGTCGATCTGCAGTTCCACCAGGTTGTCCTCTGGATCCCGGTAGTACATCGAGGTGGTCACGCCGTGGTTCATCGCCAGAACCGGCCATATCTCGGCAGCGGCCAGCCGCTGGTAGGTGTCCAGCAGCTCCAGGAGCGTGTCGTAGGTGAAGGCGATGTGGAACAACCCCGTGGCAGGACCGGCGAGCGCCTGGAAGATGTCGGTGTCCGCGGTGATGGGGACGGGCCTCTCCCGCTTCACGATCGGTCGGACCGGCTCGGCCTGGTCGGGGTTCTCCAGGTCGCCCATATTGGCCAGCGCGATCCGGTGGTGCTCATCGTCATAGGTGATAAAAGCCGAAGCAGGGTCCTCGTGCATGACCTTGCCGTCGAGCACGGTCACATACCATTCCCGCATTTCCTTCAGGTGCTGCGTCCGCAGGACCACATGTGCGAGCTTGGCAGGAGACGCCATCGTCTTTCCTCCTTGTGGTGGGACGGCCATTGGGCCGGACCGAGGTTGACCGCAAGCCTGGGCGCGCGGCCGCACTCAGGCTGAAACTGCCGCCAGGGCCACAACAGACCCCGTCAGCGCAGACCGGCATCCCGGTCACGCCGCACGACAGGAGCGCGGGGGGCAGATGTGAAGGCCTGCGCGGGTCGAGGCGTCACCTCGTCCTGGATGCGTTCGCCGTCGACCCGTCCCAACCCGTCATGCGGACGGCCGCCACGGTGACCAGCCGTCGCGTCAGCAACGGCGGACGGGGCTATCGGCCGGTGAGGGCCGGATGTGCTCGGTCATGCGTCCCATGGTGCGGCCGACGCCTGCGGCGGCCAAGAGGAACATTAGTCACTAATGAAAAGTAAGTTTCAGTATCGCCCGCGGACGCGCAGTCCGCAGACGCCACTCGGGTGCCCAGCGCGGCGTGATCGTGTCGCGGACACCGCCTTGCGCTCCTCAAGGGGGCAGCGGAGCGTGCTATGGGTGGCCGTCAGGATGTGAACAGGGCATCGTCCGTATCGGACAGACTTGTCTGTTAGCTTTGATGCGCCGGGGCCAACTGACCCCGCTCATCGACGGCACCTTTGCCGCGGGCAGGCTTGAGCAGAACCCGGCGATACCCGCCGCTGCCAAGGACGCGGCGTGTGCCGCGGTCGAGCGGCCGCCTGCCGCCTGAGCGCACGGCCGATTCATCCGCTCCGTCGCCGGCGTTCGCGCCGTGGACGGGGAGCTCGATCGGTAGGCGTCGTGGACGCCAGGACCACCCGCATCTGCGGTGCCTCACTATCCAGCCCTGAAGCCGGAGAGGTCATCGGCGCCATCCCAGCCTGCGGTGGCCGCTGGCCTTGGGGGAGTGCACGGCGCTACAGGACTGCGGCAAGAGAGATCACCCCCGGCCTTCGCGCATGCCGGGAGGACCCGCTGCAGGACCCTACAGGCCTCGCGCTGGTGGCGACCGCCGGATGACGTCGCACGACGTGCCTTCAAGACCAGATGTCCCCCCACCCGTGCCCGCAAAACCTGTCCAGGAGCAGTCGGCGATGACCAGCCGCAAGACCTCCACCTTTATTTGCCGAACGTTCCATCAATAGGTACGGTCAGGTTTATGGCACGTACTCGCGAGTTCGACACCGAAGCCGCCGTCACCGCGGCGATGCAGGCGTTCCGGCGTACCGGATACGGTGGCACCTCCGTGCGGGACCTGGCGAACGCCATGGAGATCGGCAGTGGTTCGATCTATGCGGCCTTCGGCAGCAAGGAAGGTCTCTACCTGGCTGCACTGGACTTGTACCGGCGGCGCTACGCGCTGCCGTTCATCGAGATGCTGCGCGCCGGCGGTGACGCGAGGGAGACGATCCGTGCGGCTTTCGCGGCGGTGATCGACGAAGTGACCTGCGGTCCCGGCCAAGCGTCATGCCTCATTGTGGGGGCGGCGATGGAGCGTGCGCACAGCGATGCGCAGGTGGCCGAGCGGCTTCGCGCAACGACGCAGCTGCTGGAGCTCACACTCTTCGAGGTCATTGCCGAGGCGCAAGGGCGGGGCGAGATCCCGGCCGGTCGGAGCGCCGCAGACCTCGCCGGATTCCTCGCCATGACCTTCCAGGGCTTGCGGGTCATGGGGGCCATAAATCCGGATCGGGCCGCGCTGACGCGGGCCGCGGAGGTCGCCCTGAACTGCCTTCGCTGACTCCGCAGCGCCGGGTGCCGACCAGTCCTGTCACCGCACGACAGCCGGGCATTTACCTGCCCGCTTAATTTAACGATCGTTCGTGTTAGAATGGAGGTGGGATGCCCGGTTCGGCGGAGGGGTCAGGACTGGGCCCCATCTCGCCGTGACGTCAGCACGTCGCGACAAGGTTCGGCGCGGGCCGCCGCAGCCGCGTGCAACGACCGTGAAGAGCCTTTGATGCAAGCCGCCAATTGCCTCCTGGCCGGAGTGTAGGGCGCGGACACCGTTGTCCGCTTCCTCCGGGTATCCGAGTCGTGCGGGGGTCACGACGCGCCCGCCGAACTCCGTCACCTCATGTGCGGCAACGACGCCCGCATGGCCTCCCGGCTCGCCCCGGACCCGGCCCGGCGGAATCAAGATGGCGCCCGACGTCATGTCATGTCCCGGGCCTGACCTACGCCATCGAGCGCGCCTGCACCACCGGCACGGCGCAGACCTTCCACTCACGCGGCCCGGCTGAAAGAGCCTGGCCGACAACCGACACCTTCAAGGAATGCCAGTCATGTCTCAAGACGTCCACCATCCCGACCCCCGGCGCTGGTTGGCCCTGCTGTTCATCGCCATAGCCCAGCTGATGGTCTTCCTCGACGGGGCGATCATGAACATCGCTCTGCCGTCTGCTCAGCATGACCTCCACTTCACCGACGGCGGCCGGCAATGGGTCATCACCGCCTACGGCCTGGCCTTCGGAGGTCTGCTCATTCTGGGCGGGCGCCTGGGCGACCTCTGGGGCCGCAAGAGGGTGTTCGTGATCGGGCTGGTCGGCTTCGCCCTGGCCTCGGGCGTCGGCGGCGCGGCGCAGAACCTGTCCACGCTCCTGACTGCCCGCGCCCTCCAGGGCGTCTTCGGCGCGCTCCTCGCCCCCGCCGCCCTGGCGCTGATCTCGCTGGCGTTCACCGATGCCAAGGAGCGTGCCAAGGCCTTCGGCATCTACGGCGCCATCGCCACCGCGGGCGGCGCCCTCGGCCTGCTGCTCGGTGGCGTGTTCACCGAGTACACCGACTGGCGCTGGGGGTTCTACATCAACCTCCCCATCGCTGCCATCGGCATCATCGGCGTCCTGGCCGTCGTCCGTGACGCCGGCGCGCACATGGGCCGCGGACGGCTGGACGTCCCGGGGGCCATCCTCGCCAGCGGCGGTGCCGTCGCCCTGGTGTTCGGCTTCGCCAAAGCGGAGAGCGACGGCTGGGGTGCCGGTGTGACGATCGGCATGTTCGTCCTGTCCGCCCTCCTGCTGGCGGCCTTCGTCGTGCTGGAGGCAAAGGTGAAGTCACCGCTGCTGCCGCTGCGCGTCCTCACGGAACGCAACCGCGCGGGCTCCTATCTTTCCTTGGCTTTGTCCGTCATGTCCATGTTTGGGATGTTCCTCTTCCTCAGCTACTACTTCCAGCTGGTGAAGGGATACTCGCCGGTGCAGAGCGGTGCGGCCTTTATCCCGATGGCCGCCGCGCAGGCTATCGGCTCTACGCAGATCGGCGCCCGCCTCTCGCACCGGGTTCGGCCCGGCCTGCTGATGGGTGTCGGCTACGCGGTGTCCGGCGCCGGTGTGCTGCTGCTCGCCCTGCTTGACGTCGATTCCTCGTTCGGCTTCATCGCGGTTGCCGAGATCGTGGTGGGTGTCGGAATCGGCACGGCGTTCATGCCCGCGTTCAGCCTGGGAGCCCACGGTGTCGAGCCCCGCGATGTCGGAGTCGCCTCCGCGATGACCAACACCGCGCAGCAGATGGGCGGCTCCATCGGCACCGCGCTGCTGAACACCATCGCCGCGAGCGCCACCACCGGATACGTCGCTTCCCACCACCGCTCCACATCCCTCACCAACCTGTCGCTGGTGCACGGCTACTCCATGGCCTATTGGTGGGGCACCGGATTCCTCGCTGCCGCTGCACTGGTCGCGTCCTTCGCCGTCAACGCCGGCAATCCGAAGCGCCAGTCGAAGGTCGCGGCCAGGAGCGCGGAGACCTCGGAGCTCCAGCACGCAGAGTGACGAGAACAGACCCGGGGCCGCGCGCGATCGTGGATGCGGTCGAGCTGCGGATTCTTGAACCGCTCGAGCAGTGGTGGGAGATGCCGGCGACGGTGATTGCCGAGCGGATCGGCTGGGACCGGCCTGGGTGTGCTCAGGGCCGGGAACCGAATCTGCGGCCGGCCTATCGCCCGGATCCGGCTCGCGGACGGTTTATGAGCCGGGCGAGATCGGTCTTTGCGACCTGTGGTTCCCGCCCGCCGACATCCCACTGGGCTTCGGGCAGGTCGGACGGCCGCCGGTGTTGGTGGTCGCGGGCTATTGGCGGTGGATCACTGCGCGGATGATGCCTTCCCGGTCCGGAGCCAACTTGATCGCCGGGCACTGGCGGCCGCTGACCGAGTTGGGGGCGGTTCCGTGGGTGCTGGTCTGGGACAACCAGGGAGCCGTCGGCTCCTGCCGGTCCGGTGACCAGCAACTCACCGACGACTTTGCCGCGTTCGCCAGTCTGCTGGGGATCAAGTCTTGCTCTGCAAGCTGCGGGACCCGGAAGCCAAGGGCCTGGTCGAGCCGGCCAACGTCTATCTGGCGTGTCAGCTGCCATGCGTCCTACTGTGACGCTGGCCCCTCGGTGAGGAGGCAGGGGTCGCACTTTCCGGCGGGGTTGTCGGTGCGGCGCCGTCGGCCATATCCCGGTAGCGCACCACTCCCGGGTGGTACTCCAGGAGATGAGTAACGCCCGAGGCCGCCTCCCCACCCTGCGAACCCGTGCGGTCACCGGTATGTGTCATCGCCTTGCGAAGTCAGGTGATGGATTGCTGCCGCGTGCGACCACCCGGCGGCCGGTCGGGTTTCTGGGAGACATCGACGTCGGCGACCTCCTGCGAGGAGTGCCCCATCATGGGGTCGTCCGGGCTCACGTGGTGGGCCAGGGTGCGCAGCAAGGTACGGAATGTGGTCCGCGCCTCCTCGGGCAGAACGTCCAGGAGCTGCTGCTCGGCCAGGCCGACCGGGCCGCTGAGTTCCTCCCAGCGCTGTCTTCCGTGCTCGGTGGCGACGATGCGCCGACTCCTGCGGTCGGCGGGGTCCGGCTTGCGTTCCACCAGGTCAGCCCGCTCCAGGTCGTCCAGGAGATACGTCATGATCGTGCGGTCGATTCCTAGTCGTTTGGCCAAGGCCCGCTGGCTGTTGGCGTGGCCCTGGAGGGCAGCCATGAGCGTGAAGTAGCCGCGGGGGCCCCCGGGGATCTCGGCCACGGCCGCCTCGACGACTTTGGCGTAGGCGCGGAAGACCACACCGAGGGCAAAGCCGAAGTTGTCCTCCATGTGGACCCCGGCTTCCGGGCCCTCTGCACTGTTGCTGCGCTGCGAAGTCACAGCGGCCACTTTAGTTGACGAAGACATTTGTTTCGTCTGCACTTTAGAGTGCAGATGCGACATACGGTCTTCTTCGATTCCCGGCACAGGCGCGCACCACCCGGCCGGGAAAGGTGAACGCTCATAACTCCGATCGACAGACCGGACGTGCTCCTGTAGCTGAAGTGGATCTACGAGAACACCCGTCGCGATCGACAACGTAGGAGGCCCTCACCTGGTAGACGCCTGGTCCGCGCTCCGTGACAGCGGCGTTGCTGGAGCGCTGGCATGTCTCCTCCGGCGCCGCCCACTCCGGCCAGGACGGAGCGCCTGGTGCCGGGTTCGGCATCACGCCGTGTGCCCGGCCGGCCCGGCGGGCAACCGGAGCCTGCTGCTGGCGGAGGTGCGGTGTACGTTGGGTGTGAATGCGCGCCGGCGGCAGGACGCCGGTTTGTTCACGCCTCGTTCCGAGCAGGAGTCAGCCCCTGCGTCGCCCTGCTTGGCGGTTCGGCCGATGGTGTGCCTGCTCTACACCCGCTACCCGGGCCCCACACCCGCAGCCGCCGCCGCTGCCCTCTATCGGTCCAGGACCCAGGTGCCCTGCCGGGTACGTGGCGCCTGGAGCCAGGGGATCCACTGCTTGGCACCGGCGGCGGACGCCTGCCGATCGCGCAGGAACTGATGGGGGTCTACGACCTGACCGGACTGCCGTATGCCGAGCAACTGTGCTGGTACAAGCACCGCTGCTCCACGCACGCCGGCAATGACGCGGCCGCGGACCACACGAGCACCGAATGGGAGCCCTTCGACCCGAGTGCGCCACCGCCAGTACATCCGCGACCGGCCCCCAATCCCTAGGAACCGCCGCTCTGCCTGAAGGCGCGGCCACCGGCATCCCCCTGCGGTCGACGCTGCCGCTCCAGCAGCCTCATTCGTAGCTGTCGAGACCGTTCTCCGTCCATCTGTGAGGCGCGCATGCCATCTGTGAGGCGCACATGCCCAAGACCTTGGTCGGTACGTCCGACCCTGATCAGCCCCCGCCCGGGCCTGTGCTCTATGCCGAGCACGTCGAGCGCATGGTCCTGGCAGCCGTCCTCCACCACCCCCAGCTCACCCCGTACTTCATGGCTGACCTGCGCCGTCACGCGGCTGCGCTCTCCGAGGGCTTGCCGCCTGTGCCGATGCGCGGCTTCCTCACCGACGACGACACCTGACCACCCCCTGCGCGTCTCAACCGCGCTCTCACAGATCGATGAAGCTCAACGATGCTGAAGCCCACTGACGACCAGCCGGACGGCATCGTCAACGCCGTCTATGCGAAGGGAAGCGCTCCGCCCCACCGGCAGGGGCTAACCTCCTGTCGCTCCCTCCCGGTTATCGACCGTGAAAATTGAGAGATGGGCGGTACCGCCCGGGAGGCGGCGAAAGCCGGTGCCGCGCACGCGCTGAAAGTGGCCGACACCATCGACGCGTTCTGCCAGTCGCCACCGCAGCCCCCACCCCATCGCCCGCCGCCCGCGTCTGGCTGACGGAGCGAAGCGTGCGGCCGGCACCGGGCCCACCCCTACCGAAATCCCCGCCCCCGCCACCAGCGTTGGGCCTACCACCGGGACCGTGACCGGTACAGAGTCCAGCCGGGGTCACGGCCGGTGTCCGCCCGGCCTTGCGGGGGGCCCGAGGAGTTCGCGGCTCCCACGCAGAACGCCAACGCGCCCAACTGACCCGTCACCAAAGCGTTTCGCGGTTCTGCGGTCGTCGGCCAGCCGTGGGCCCACAGTCGGCGACGGTCGCAGCGAAACGTTGACGCGGCACCGGCTCGCACATATGCGTGTTCGAGATGGACCCAGGCCCATGTGAGCTTCGATGCAGACTGGAGCGCCACTTCAGCCCGTACGTGCCAGCATGTCGCGCATGATCAGGGCGGCGGATGCCGGAGCGGCCTTGACGAAACCGAAGAACGGCCCGAAATCCTGCGCCGCGGAGAAGCCGGTGAGATACAGCCCAGGAACGGTGCTCTGGAGGGCTTCGTCCAGCACTGGAGAGCCATTTCGCATCTTGATGCGTTCCACCAGGTCCGCCAGGAACGGGACGCGGGCCAGTTCGACCGCGTATCCAGTGGCGAAGATCACCTGATCCACGGTCAAGGACTCAGTGTTCGACATCGTGATCCGCACCGGCCCGCCGTCCACTGTCGGCTCCGCCAGGACCACTGCGGTCTCCGGCCAGATCCGGACGTCGGCCGCATCGAGCCGCGCCGGCAGCCACGGCTCCAGCGTGCCGCGGCCGGCCTCCCAACATCGCGCCAGGATTGCTTCCCGTACGGGAACCGGCAAGCGGCGCCACCATCCGGAACCCCGCATCGTGGCCTCAAGGTAGTCGTCAAAGAACGTCCAACTCACCGACGCGAAACGGGGCATGGGATGGCGGTGCACCACATCGACGCGAGCCGCCCCGTGTTCACCGATCAGAGCCGCCCACTCATACGCACTCTGTCGGCCTCCGACGATGAGCACACGCTGCCCGGACAGGGCATCGAAGCGGACCAGGTCACAGCTGTGGGACGCGCGGCCCGACGGGATCGAGCCGCCCCAATCGGGTAGTCGGGTGAAGTAGCTGATACCCGCCGCGGCGACCACGACATCGGCGCGTATCCGCCCGCCGCTGTCGAGCTCTGCGTAAAACGTGCCGTCCCGGTGGGTGAGGCGCGTGACCAGGTCCTGCCTCAGGGTGATGCCTTTGGCGCGGCGGAACCAGTCGGCATACTCACGAAAGAGCTCCACGGGAATCGGATCAACCTCTTTGGGTGAGAGGGCCCGTTCCCGCAGATAGGCCTCCAGGGTGTAGACGCCGGTGGCGTCCAGATGCCAGTCGATGCCCGAACGCAGCAGCATTCCCGGCGGCATGTGCTCGGACCAGAACCCCATCGGCCGTCCGACCACGACCGCATCCACGCCTCGGTCACCTGCGAGCGCGGCCGCCGACAGCGCAAACGGCCCCCCGCCGATGATGAGCATCGGCACCGACGTGGAATCCTGCATCGTCGTCTCAGGGCTCCGTTCATTCGTCACTCGGGCCACACCGGCGGCCTCTTCTCCAGGAAGGATGCAATGCCTTCGCGAGCTGCCGGGGTCTGAGAGGCATCAGCCATGACCTCGCAAGCGATCTCATAAGCGTCGGATTCGGGACGGTCCAGCTGTGCGTAGAGGGTTCGCTTCCCCAGCGCCTTGCTGGCCGCGCTGCCACGACTGGCCCGGGCGAGGAGTTCCTCGACCGCCTCGTCCAGTTCGCCGTCGGGGACCACTCGATTGACCAGTCCCCACTCCAGGGCGGTACGGGAACCGATCACCTCGCCGGTGAGGGCCATCTCCATGAGTCGCTTGCGTCCGATGGAGCGGGCCACCGGCACGGCAGGCGTGTGGCAGAACCACCCCCCCTTGCCGCCGGGAAGTGCAAATCCGGCACACTCACCCGCCACCGCCAGGTCACACGATGCCACGAGCTGACAACCTGCGGCCGTGGCCAAACCATGCACTCTGGCCACCACCACTTGCGGTGCGGACTGAAGAAGCCGCATGACGTCCGTACACAGATGCAGCAGCTCCCGAATGCCCTTGGCGTCCTGTGCGAGCACGTCGGAGAAGTCATGCCCGGCGCTGAAAACCGGTCCATTCGCCGCCAGAACAACCCCTACCGCCGGAGAGCCCGCCACCTCGGTCAGTGCCATCTGCAACTCGCGAAGCAGCTCCCAGCTCAAGGCATTTCGGCGTTCAGGCCGATTCAGGGTGATCCAGACGGAATCCCCTTGACTGGCCACGACGAGATTCTCATATGCGGCCACAAGATGATTTTATCGTAGATTCTGGCGATCTATCCCGAATGGGCGAGGCGTGGCCGAGTCGGCGTCTCGCGCGGAGGGTGTGATCGGGGCCTAACATTTGGAATGACCGATCGTTCCAGCTTGGATGAGATGCCCCGGGCCTGCGCGGGGGTGAAGGGGTGCAGGGCGGGGCGCGTCAATCCACTGGCCCACGGCACCTACACCGTCGCCTACCACGTGGTCTCCGCCGACAGCCATCCCGTGGCCGGCGCCTACACCTTCTCCATCGGCGCAACCTCCACCACCTCGGTGTCCGCCTCCGGCACCGGCAGCGCCTCCTCCGGACCGGTCGCACACGCCTACCTCGCCGGCCGCTTCGGCGCCTACGCCGGACTGCTGCTCCTCGTCGGCGGCGCCTGCAGCGGGCCGGTGCGGCACAAAGCCGCCTGGAAACAGGGGACGGGAATGGGTCACGCATCCTCCTCGGCCCGCAACGCAGTCAGCAGCGTCTGGCGGAACACTTGGGTCGTCGAAGGGAAGACCTGCCGTCTGCAGGGGAGCGCAGACGGCAGGGCTTGGCCGCCGGGTGCGGCGAGCCTGCCCCGACGCTCGCACCTGCTTTGGGCTCCCGGGCTGCGCGGCCCGGATATGTGCCACGGCGGTGGACGGGAGATTGCCCGACTGTCCCGCGCGGGCGTGCCGACCCGGCGCGCGGCCCGCCCCTTTTCCGCGGCTGAGCTTGTCCGCAACGCGCCCGGCGGCGCCTCCGGACGCCCCAAGCGTGTGCTCGGGAGCGTCCTGGGCCACCAGGACCCGCATCACCCGCCCGTCGCGCCCGTAGGAGTACCCCGGCTCGGTGGAAGACCTCAGCCCAAGGCACCCGTCAGCCGCCGCAGCAGTGGCACCCGGACGCGACCCAACTCCGCGCCCCGGCCATGATTTCGTGCGCTTCCGGCGGATGATCGAGCCGCCCCACACCTTGGTGGACAGCTGGTGCACCCCAGATCGGTCGCGACTTCCCCGGGCACCGGCCCAGTGGTACGCCGAAGGAGAGACGCCGGTTTGGGTAGTGCCCTGTCCATGCGAGGCCGGGGCACTTGCCCGGGGACACGGGCGAACAGTGCCAGAGGTGCGTGGTGGCTTCGCTCACCGGTGACGACAGCAGTTATTCAGTGCTTCGGAAGGCACCCGGGCCGCAGCCTGTTCGATGTTCACGACAAGCGACAGCACCCGAGTACGCAGATGAGAATGTTGGCGCTCCATGCTCCAGCGGCGCGGATGGGCGGGATCGGTGGGGCAAGCCAAGACGTTGAGCTCGCCGGAGCGAGTCACGGTGACCTCGGTGGAGGTTGTGGACTGAAAAGCTGGCAAGTCTCGGTCCTATCGACCGGCCGTCGGCGTGCTCGTCGGGTGCCACTCGCGGCGGAGGAGGCCGAAGACCCAGGAGTCGGAGACGTCGCCGTTGACGACGCAGTCCTCGCGGAGGGTGCCTTCGCGGACGAAGCCGAGCTTCTCCAGGACCCGGGCGGACGCCACGTTGCGGGTGTCGGTCTCGGCCTGGACGCGGTTCAGGTCCAGGGTGTCGAACGCCCACCGCAGGACGGCGTGCGCGGTCTCCGTGGCGTAGCCGTGGCCCCACGCGGCGGCGCCGAAGACGTAGCCCAGGGACGCGCTGCGGAAGTCCGGGTTCCATCTGGTCAGGCCGCACCAGCCGATGAACGCGCCGTTGGAGACGCGGTCGACGGCCACCCGCGCTCCCGTGCCTTCCTCCTCGATCATCCGGCAGGTCGCGATGAAGCGCTGGGCGCGGGCCGGTTCGGTCCACGGCGGGGAGTCCCAGTAACGCAGCACGTGGGTGCTGCTGTGCAGCGCGTAGAGCGGCGCAGCGTCGGCGTCGGTGAACGGCCGCAGTCGCAGGCGAGCGGTGTGCAACTCGGGGGTGGGCAATGTCATGCGGAGCATCCTGTCGCGTCACGCTCGCCCTCGACCATCCGTTTACCCGGACGGTCGGGGGCGCGTACGTCCCGGTGACGCCGAACGCGCCGCATGGGCGGCGAGTGCGCAGTCCCTCGCCGGCATGGCGAGTAAACGGCGGCCGGGGGGGGACGTTGACCAGTCTCGTCCTGTACCGGACTCCGGACGGATGGAGGTACGCCGTTCACTTCACCAGGTCGGCTGGTATTGCCGACGGCGCGCTCACCGGTCCTCCGCCCTCGGCCGAGCCGGACATCGCGCTAGCGCCCCTGGTTCAGAAGGCGGGGAATTCACCCACCGCCGGCTCGACGCCCTCGGGCATGCACCCGATCAACGTGACTACGCCAAGAGGGTGCTCGGTGCCGTCGATGGTCTCGATGTGGGGGCGGGGGACGTTGAGGTGTCCTTCCCGTTGGGCGTATTGGCGGGCGGCGGTGAGGTTGGCGGCCCAGATCTGTGCCCGGGTGCGTTTCGGCTTTGCAGCCCTCAGGGCTGGTGTGCGTTCCTCCGGAGCGGTGGTGATGCCGAGGATCTCGGTCAGGAGCCATTGCTGGACGGTGGTGAGGGTGTCCCACTGGGTTTGCTGAGTGTGGATCCAGCGGCCCATGTCTTCGCCTTGGATGACGAGCTGGGCGTCCCGGTCAGGGAGTGTGCCGCCGGCGGTGTGGTAGGTGCGGGCGAGGTGGAAGCAGCGTTGCCACACCACGGGCCAGGTGGGGCACCAGGCGGGGTCGATGTCTTCGGGTGCCTGCCGCCGGTCGCGATTCAGCCCTGCGGCCTTCCGGCTACCAGCTGCACTGCTGCGGCGGGCTGCTGCGCGCTGGTTCTTCAGCCATTGGCCGATGGGGTAGCCCTGCCAGGTGGCGTCGGTGGGGCGAGGAGATGGCCGTGTTCGGCGGCCCGGCCTCGTGCAGCGGCCAGGCCCTCGGTGAAGGCGAGCTCCCCGTGGCTCCAGATCATGCCGAGCTCGTCGACTGCTGAACCCGTTCGGCGTCGAGAAGGCTGCGGGTGTGGGCTTGGCGCTGGCGGGTGATCCGCATACCGAGGGGGAAACCGTCGGGAGTGCGGTGTCCGTAAGGGACGCGCAGGTCGCCGTGGTCGCCGTGGTAGGCGAGGGCTGCCTGCAGGCCGCGCCGCCAGAACTCGGACTCCGGCTACAACACCCGCAGGCTGATGAACGCCGCCAGCTGCGCAGGGTCCCGCGGCGCAGAGAACGACAGCAGCCCACTCGCCGGCGCACTGACGCCTCCCACCGCGCCATGCCCTCCACCGGCAGCCCCAGATGGGGCGGACCGCCGCCGGGAGGCCGCCTGCGGGGTGGCCAGCTGCTCGACGGCCTCGGTGTCATGTGCGCGCAGTGCGCTCAGGGCCTTGGTCAGGCCCTCGTAGGAGCGGGAAGAGACCATGTCGTCGGGCTCCTTGCCGGGGCTGAGGAAGACCGGGACGACCAGGGAGGCCGTATTGCCTTCGCCGGGCTGCATACGCAGGGCCCGGCCGACGGTCTGGACGATGTCGGCCCCCTATTCGGCCGCGCACCCAGTCCCCCTTGCTGGCTAAAGGGGCGGGAACGACGTAGGGCCAGGTCCCCGAAGCCATGGGGCCAGCGGTGAGAACCGGGGCTGGCTGTGCACCCGCTGGGTGCTTGTGCCCAGGCCCGCGGCCCGTCAACCCGGCGCTGGCGGCCCCGCGGTTGTCCCCGTTCGCAGCCGATTACCTCAGTGTCGAACACGCAGAAATCTGTGTTGGCTGGAGTAGACATTGGACGGTGGTGTGGTTATGGTTTCTCTCGTAGCCCAGAGGGACCAGAGGGCCTGGCAGAGACGAACTGCCGGTCAGCAGTATCCGCAGTACAGCTAGTTGCAGTGTGCAGGGACGGTGCGGTGGTGGAGTTCCGAAGCCAGAGCGGTTGCAGGACGGCGACGGGACTGACGCCGGACCGGGTGGCCCGCAGTGATCAGGGGCCGCCGTG